>CAZXNA010000019.1:0-36411 GCA_964641295.1 uncultured Thermoanaerobaculia bacterium | reverse complement strand
AGAGGGAGCTGATGGAGATCGCCCGTGAGCGGATCTACAACAACCCCGACAAATATGTGCACCACATCTATGGTGAGTTCGAGGCCGGCGGAACCGACTGGCTCTACCTCTCGGCGGTGCCCTTCGAGCAGATCGGCTTCCGAACGGATCTCGGGAGCGACACCTATCCGGACTACACGCGGGAGTTCCTGTACTCGGTACCCCTGGTCTTTCTTGGCTTCCCTCCGCTGCTCTACGGCCTGAGCGAGCTGACCAAGCGGACGGGAGCGGGCTCCGAAGGGGAGGAGGGATAGATGGCCACCTCAGCGGATTCCATGACGCAGAAACCAACGGTGTGGGAGTTCCTCAAGGGCGAGCTCAAACCCAAGGGCCCCGTGCTGACCCCATTCAACGTCATCACTGGATTCATCATCCTCGGCGGCCTGGTCCTGACCGCCCTCCGGTTCTGGAAGGGGCTGGGTTACGTCACCAACCTCAACCAGGCCTACCCCTGGGGACTGTGGATCGGTTTCGACGTGATGACGGGTGTCGCCTTCGCCGGCGGCGCGTACATCATCACGTTCACGGTCTATGTCCTCCATGCGGAGAAGTATCACCCCATCGTGCGGGCGACGGTGCTCAACGGCTTCCTCAGCTACGTCTTCTATGCGGGCGCGTTGACCCTGGACCTGGGGCGTCCGTGGCACATCATCAATCCGATCATCGGCAACAAGTTCGGGTATAACTCGATCCTCTTCCTCGTTGCCTGGCACTTTCTGCTCTACATGATCAGTGAGGCCATCGAGTTCTCCCCCGTGGTGGCCGAATGGCTCAACCTGGAGAAGGCCCGCCGGTTCCTCGGGAAGATGACCCTGGCCGTGGTCATCTTCGGCGTCACACTGTCCTCCCTCCACCAATCCGGTCTCGGCGCTCTCTTCCTCTTCTCCAAGCCCAAGCTTCACCCCCTCTGGTACACGGAGTTCCTCCCGGTGCTCTTCTTCGTATCCAGTATCTTCGCCGGTATTTCCATGATCATATTCGAGGGCTCCATCAGTCACAAGGTCTTCAAGGACCGGATCGACCCCTCCAGTCACCACTCCTACGAGGACATCATCTTCGGTCTGGCCAAGGGCGCGGCCATCGCCATGTACGTCTACCTCTTCGTCAAGTTCGTCATCTTCGTCCACGGCCAGCACTGGAACTTCCTGGGAACCAAGTGGGGCGCCTGGTTCCTGGTGGAGGTCCTGGTCTTCACGCTGATACCCTGCGCCTTCTTCACCCACGGCTACCGGCAGCGGCGTCTCGGCCTGATCCGGGTGGCGTCGGCAATGACCCTGGTGGGGATCATCCTCAACCGGCTCAACGTCTGCATGATCGCCTTCAACTGGAACAACCCGGCCCATTACATTCCGTCGGTGTGGGAAGTCTGGATCACCCTGATGGTGGTCTTCACCGAGATCTGGGTGTTCCGTTGGGCGGTCAACCGGATGCCGGTGCTCAGTGAGTCGCCCGCCGGTAACCGGCATTGAGGGGAGGGACCATGGAGTACTACCACTACGTCAACATCTTCGAAACCAAGGGCCTCGAGTACATCCTGGTGATCTGCTTCATGATCACCTTCGTCCTCTTCGTGCGGCGGCTCAACATGCCGCCAAAGGACGGCAGGTCCGGGAATTTCGGCGGGCCTCCGGGAGCGATCGTCAACGGCGAGGTCATCGTCGTGCCGGACGAGGGCCACGCCGAGGTCCGGGCGGAGGATGCCAAGGCGGAGACCGGAGACTCCCCGGTATCGGGTCCGCCCGACTCCTGAGGCATCGTCCCGATCCCCATGGCTCACGACCCGGCTGCAGGGCCATGCCCTGCAGCCGGTTTCTTGTCGGCCCGCATCTCTCGCCGACCCCCGTTGCGAGAACGTGAAGACGCCCGTCAGTGGGGTGTTTCGGCCAAGGCGGAGCCGGGGCGTGCTGGAGACACGTCCCCGGCGGCGATGCCGGGGGTAGCGTCCCGGCGGAGGGCACCTCCGCGGTCCCACAGGAGGCCCATGAGGTTTGCCGGTCAGAAGGGGGTGCCGAAGGCGAACCACCACTGGCCCGCGGACTCCCCGGTTCGCCGGTTGATCTTTTGGGCGTATTCCAGGCGGATGGGGCCGGCGGGCGTGTCCAGGCGGAGACCCAGGCCGACCCCCCAGCGCATGTCCCCCCACCGGATGCGGGAGGGTTCCGCCCAGACGTTCCCCCCGTCGCTGAAGAGCACGGCGGAGATGGGACCCTTGATGGTGCGCCGGTACTCCAGGTTGATCAGGGCCAGGGCGTTGCCTCCGGTGGGGTTGCCGTTCTCGTTGATGGTCTGCCCCGGAATGCCCAGCTTGTCCAGGCCGAAGGCCCTGTGGGAAGCGCTGCCGCCGGCGAAGAAGCGGACGCTGACGGGGACCTGGAAGTTGGGGAAGTCCGAATCCGGTGCCGCGATGGGCCGTATCAGGCCGATCCGCAGGCCCGCTGCCACCGTTCCCGCCAGGGCGTGCCCGTAGGCGCTGAAGTTGGCGAAGCCCTTGATATACCGTGAATCGGCGTTGAGGAAGGGAAAGGCGTACTGAACGGAGACGGAGGTGAAGATCCCCCGGGTCGGGGTGAAGGGATCGTCCCGCAGGTCCCACTCGGCGACGGGCATGATGGAGGAGATCTTGGCCTCCTGGTTTTCCCGGCCGATCTCGGAGATGACATCCTCCGACCCTTCCGGGTGGACGATCTGGTACTGGTAGCGGCCCCACAGGCGGAAGGGACGCTGCTGATGGAAGCCGATATCAACGAAGAGACCCCGCCGGCGCTGCCGGTAGGAGGTGTACCGCTCGAAGGTCCGGAAGAAGGTCAGCGATCCGGGGACATGGACGTAGGGCAGGGCGGCCTCCCGGAAGGTGATGCGGTACCGCTGCTCCCGGGAGGACAACCGTGTGTCGATGTTGATGGCGTGGGCCCCGCCAAAGAGGTTGAGGTGAGACCAGCCCAACGAGACATGGGCCTTGTTCTCGGTGTCCCAACCGAGCCCGAGTGAGTAGGAACGCTGAAGCCCCTCGTCGCACCGAACCAGGTAGGATCGCTCCCGGCGGCCCTCCTGGCCGGGAATGGGCACGATGTCGACGTGCCGGAAGATCCCCAACTGGTAGAGCTTTTGCTGGGCGTTGAGGATCGTCCTCAGGGAGTAGCGCGAACCCTCCCGGAAACCGGCGATGGCCAGGGTCCGCCGTACCACCGACGGCCGGGTCCTGCTCAAGCCGGCGATGGTGATCTCGCCGATGGTGACCGCCGGGCCCGGTGAGGCGGCGAAGCGGATGGAGACCTCGTGGCTCGCCCTGGTCGTCGAGGTGGCGACGGTGGCTTCCGGGTAGCCGCTGTTGCGAAGGGCCGACTCCAGGGCGCGGCGCATGGGCTCCACCTTGCTGGGATCCCACGGCCCGCCCTCCTTGAGGGGCAGGTCGATGGATTCGATCTCCGCGGCCGCTTCGACGGGGAAGCCGACCAGCTCCAGGTCCCGAATGATCCAGTAATCACCGAGGTCGATGGGGAACTCCACCCGCACCTTGCCGTCCTCCACGGGGAGGAGACGGGGCGGGGAGACCGTTGCGTCGGCCAGTCCCTTGCTCCGGAGCATTCTCTCCAGGGCCGCGCGGTCGTTCTCGAGGGTCTCGGCATCGGCCTTTTGCCGGAGGAGTCCGCCCACCTTGCCCTTGTGGACGCGGACGGCCTTCTCGAGGGTGTGCCGTTTGACCTCCCCGGCGCCCTTGAAGTCGACCTCCTCGATTCGGGAGCGGGGTCCGGGTTCCACATGGAGGGCGAAGCGGCGCGGTTCGGTTTCACGATCCAGGTTCGCCGTCACCCGGGCGAGGAGGTACCCCTTCCGCTGGAGCCGCTTTCGAATCCACTCGATGGTCAAGGTCAGCTGGGCCGGGTGGAGGGGCATGGACTCCGGTCCCTTGAACAGAACCTTGAGGACCATCTCCCGGGTTTCCTCGTCGTCGGGGACGGTGCTGAGATCGAGGGCGTACCGGACCCCGGCATCGACGACGATGGTCACGAGAACGCCGTTGTCCACCTCCCGTTTCTCCATGTCGACGACTTCACCCTCCCAGTAGCCGAGCTCCCGAAGCCTGGCCTCCACACGGTCCTGTGCCTTGTCGAGCCGAGCGATGGATAGCCGGGAACCGAGCTTGAGACCGGCCGCCCCGGCCAGATCCTCCTGGATCGCCGGGGGGCCCGAGACCGCGACCCCGGCCACCCGGGCCACGGCGTTGTGCTGGACAAGGATCGTCACCTCGACGGTGTTGTCCTTCCGGTTGTACTGGGCGTCGGGCTCGACGACGGCGTCCAGGTAACCGCGATCCTCAAGCTCCCGCCGCACGCGCCGGACGCCCGATGCCAGCGCGGCCTCCGAGAAGGGATCACCCTTGTGGAGGTGAAGCCAGGAGAGAACACGGCTCCGCCACAGGGGCCCGATACCCTTCAACCGAAGCCGGGAAATTCGAGCCCGGAAGCTGACGTGGACCGTCAGATCGACCTCACCAGGCGCCGCCTTTTCGGAGACGACCTCGAGCCCCTCCACCTCGCCCCCGGCGTAAAGGGCACGGATGCCCTGACGGAGACGCCTCCGGTCCAGGGGCCGCCCTTCGACGAGGCCGAGAACCTTGGGAAGGTCAGTTCTCTTGAGGGGGGTGTCGGACACGACCCGGACGCGGCGCACGAGGGGAGAGGCGGACTGCCCGGTCCAGGCCACCGTCGGAGCCAGGAGAAGAAGGAGGAGGATGGCCGCCCGTCGCATCAGTAGCGCTTCCGCAGTCGGAGGTCGGTGGCCCAGCTTCCATCACGTTGGCGCGTGAGCTCCAGGTAGACCTGGGGCGCCAGGATCCAGCGGCTGAAGAACACCTCCTCCCGGTTGGAGGCGAGGTTGGACTCCACGGCGATGGTCCAGGTGGGGGTCAACTGCTTGACCAGCGTGACACGCGCGGTCGGGCTGCCCGCGTCGCTCTCGGAAAAGGGATCGATCCGGACCTGGTCGACGGCCAGCAGGGAACGTGCCCTCTGGTCCAGGACCTCGCCGAGGGAGCTCGAGAGAATGCTGGAGGCCAGGTTGCTGCTTGAAGAGTTGGAGCTTTCCGACGCCCGGTGGCCGGTGGCCAGTAGCGCCACGATCTCCTCCTGGGAGAGGGGCGGGTCCGAGGAGAGGGTCGGAATGATCCGGTCACCGCTTCCGGAGAGGTTGACCCAGATCTCGTAGACGTCGACCCGGGCCCGCAGGCGCAAATCAAGGTTGGCGGTGATCCGGGTCGGATCGGAAAAAGTGATCAGGCCCGAATCGATGTCATAGCGAACGCCCTGGAAGGTGAACTCCCCCCCCTCGCTGAGCTCGATCTTGCCGACGAGACCCGGCTCGGCGGGCGTTCCGGTGATGTGGAGGAAGACCGAGGTCTGAAACCGCAGGAAGGCGTTCCGGGCATCGATGGCGCGGTCGCCCTCCACCCGGATATCCAGGCGCGGGACCGTCGCCGTCACGCCACCCCGGGATTTGGCGAACCAGTCCAGGAGGATGGACGACAGCTCGTCCTTCCTGTGAAGCGGCGTTCTGCCGATGGTCAGATCGCCGCCCAGGGTCAGATCCTCCCCGGCCCCGCGGAGCCACCAATCGCCATGGAAGCGTGGACTGAGACCCGGGAGAATCTCCAGGCGAGCCCTGGCGATGGTGCCGGAGAGATCCAGGTCCAGCCCCGAGTCGCTGATCCTGATCCAACCTGCCGCCTGCCCCTTGCCGCCCAGGAGACGAAAGGTGGAACCGTCGAGCTCGATCCCCTGCGGTGAGAGGATGGCCGTGCCGCTGAGGCTGGAGAAGACGATCGGTGAGCCGGGAAGGCGGAAGGAGCCGTCCTCGATCTCGGCGATGCCGTCGAATCGCGGCTCGTGGAGCGACCCCGAGAACTCGCCGACCAGGCGGACCTTCCCATAGGTCTCCCAGTCCGGGGCGATGAGCCGGAAGAGCCGGGCGTTGGCCGTACCGGACACGTTCCCGCTGAGGGAGCCGTTGGCCTCGAGCTTCAGGCGTACGAAGAGCTCGTCTCCCTGCGCCGTCTTGATCCAGAGGCCGGGGGTGACGAAGGACCTCCCCTCCACGTGGAAGAGGGCGGGGCGAACCAGGCTGCCGGTCGTGTCGCCCATGACGAGCTCGACCCGGTCGAGCACGCCGTCAACCGTCGGCTCGCCCGTGGCCGGCAGGCCGATCTCGAGGGAGGCGTGGGCCGAACCGTCGAAGGCCTCGCCGGGAGCGGCCAAGAGGCGCCGGTTGAGCTCCGCCAGGGAGGAGATCTCGACCGAGGCGGTTCCCCGGAGATCCCCGGCTCCGGTTCCCCGGAGGTTGACATGGGCGGTCCCGATCCCCTGGAGGTCCAGGCGTCCGCGGACCGTCTTCTTCTCGATGTGAGCGTTGAGCCGCGCCAGGGGAGAATCGAGGGACAGCTCCCCCTGGAACGCCTGCCCCATGGGCCACGTGAACTTCAGCCGGCCTCCGACCGAGGGGCCCAGCATGCGAACGCTCGCCGTGCCGAGGGAGTCCGTTGAAAGGGCCTTCCACGCCAGATCCCCGTCGATGGACCGGCCGTTGACATCCCACCCGACTTCGCCCCTGAGACCGCCGCCCAGCCGAAGGCCCTTGAGGGCGAATGTGGCGTCTTCCAGGGTCAGGTTGGCGGAACCATCTCCCAGGGACATGGGCCCTGCGCGGACCCCGACGAATCCCACGGCCCAGGAGCCGTGGGGATGTGCGATGGGACCGTGGAGCCCACCCGCGAAGGAAACGAGTCCCCCGGCCTCGTCGTAACCCAGCTGCCGGGCCAGTGCCGAGAGGGGAAGGCGGACCCCGGTGAGCTCCATGTCGAGCTGTTCCTTCTCGGGCACCCCGCTCCAGGACAGGCGCCCCTCGACCCGGCCGCCTCCGCTACCGAGGAGATAGGAGGCCTCCCGGATCTTGACGGAGCCGTCGGCGATGGTGGCGGAGATCAGGGCGCGGTCGAGCTTGAGTGGTGGATAGACCAGCGGCCGGGCCTCCAGGCGGAATGCGGCCCGGAGCTGCTTCCACGGTCCGGCCAGGGTGAGCTGCAAGCTGCCGTTGCCGTCAATTCCGGGCGGAAGGGCCGTGGTCCCCACCAGGGCGTTGGTGATGGCGGCGAGCTCGGAGATTCGAGCCGGATCGGCCGTGACCGACCAGGCGGGTTGCCAGGAGCCCATGGTCAGCGGCCCCTGCCAGGACACGTGGGATTCGCCGATGCGAAGGGCGTCGCCGGCGAAGCGGATCAGCCCGTCGCCCTTGAGGGTCAGCTCCATCCGGCCCTCGGCCGGGATCCCGCCGGGTGCCGGGGCGAGGTCGACCGAGGCCTGTCCCGTGCCGGCCTTGATCCTTCGGCCGTTCCAGGTCAGGGCGGCCTCGATGGCCCCGGAGGAAGCCACCCCGGTCTCCGGGACCTTGAGCCAGCGGAGGAGCGAGGCGAGGTCCATGTCGCGCCCGTGGAGCACGGCCGAGTGGGGGAAGGGTGGCCCCAGCCGCCCGAGCTCGTAGCGTCCGGAGATGGTCCCTCCGAACAGAGAGGCCCTCCGCAGCGTTCCAATCAGGCGGTTCTTGCGAAGGGCGATCCGGCCGTCGACCCCCAGGGCCTCGAGCCCCAAGAGGCCGAGACGCGGCGCCTGGATGTCGACCGCCAGCCACGGTTGGGCGTTGGACCGAAGATGGAGGGTGTAGGCGATCTCCCCGTGCAGGAGATCATGGAGGACGAGGAAGTCGTCCAGGGTCTGAAGGTCAAGCCGGCCCCGGGCATCGGCAGTGAGCCCGCCCTCCTTCCACAAGGCCGATCCGGTCAGGAAGATACCCCTGCCACGGAGGTCCAGATGGGGGAGCTCAAGACCCCTGTTGAGCACAAAACGTGTCGTGACGGCCAGGTGCAGGGGGGAGCTCCTGGGCAGCTTGAGGGTCAACTCCCGGATATGGAGGAAACCGCGTGGGAACCCATCCTCGACCGTCCAGTTGGTTCTCAGGCCGTCGGCGCTCAGGTCCAGGCGGCCCGGAAGCCCGGTGCCCTCGATGGTGACGTCCCGGAGATCCAGGTGGCGGATGATCACCCGCAGCCAGTGGCCCCGGTCCCTCTTCCTGGGCATTTGGTCGAAGCGAGTGACGATCCGGACTCCCCGGGCGCTGACGGAGCCCAGGGCCAGGGAACGCCGGGCCAGGTACAGCCCGACGCCGCTGACGGCAACCTCCTCGGCGGACAGGTCCACGGGCGCGCTGCGCAGTGTGACCTTCCGAAGGTCGAGGCGAGGTGGGAAGATGCCCCACTGGAGCTCCTGGACCTCGACCGAAGCTCCCGTCACCACCGTCAGACGGCCGGAGAGCCATCGGGCGGCCTTTCGCCGGACACCCGTGGCCTTGAGAAACTGGACGGCGATGGCGGCGAGAATCAGCACGATGGCGACGGTCGCCAGAACGGCGACGGTCGTCCGCCTGAGGTGCCGGTATCTCACCCCCCGCGCTCTCCCCACTTGAGCTTGCGATGAAGAATCTTGAAGAAGGAGCGGCGCTCGGCGGTGATCAGGTGGGCGGGGTCATCGCACCGCTGGACGCGGACCAGGTCCTTGGGCGTCAGTGGGAAGCCCTCCTGTCCGTCGAGGGTCAGATAGACCTCCTCGGAGAGGCTCTCCAAGCGGATATCGACAACGGAATCCAGGGGCAGGACGATGGGCCGGTTGGTCAGCGTGTGCGGACAGATCGGTGTGATGACGAGGTTTTCCAGGGTCGGGTAGAGGATGGGTCCTCCGGCCGAGAGGTTGTAGGCCGTCGAGCCCGTCGGCGTCGCGACGATCAGCCCGTCGGCCCGGAACCGGCTGACGAAGCGATCGTCCACGTGCACCGAAAGGTGAACGATCCGTGCCAGGGCCGACTTGTTGATGACGGCGTCGTTGAGCACGAAGTAGTTCTTTGGTTCCTGGCCGGGGGTGGTGATGGTGACACGGAAGCGTTCCCGGATCTCCACGGCGACGCGTCCTTCCAGGGTCGCGTGGATCATGGGGAACAGGGCCTCGGCGGGATGCTCCGTCAGGAAGCCGAGGGTCCCGAGGTTGATCCCCAGGATCGGCGTGCCGTCCAGACGCCCCCGGGTGACCGAGAGGAGGGTGCCGTCCCCGCCGAGAACGATGACGAGATCGACGAGGGAGGCCAGCTCGCCGCGCTCGGGCCCGTCGGGAGCGTCGATGACCGGTGAGGACTCCCGATCGACGACGGCTTCGAGTCCCAGCCGCGCCAGCTCCACGAGGAGCTGGCGGCCCAGCTCCACCGCTTCCGTGTTGGAACGCTTGAGAACAACGCCGACGCGCCGGATTTCTCTGTTCATCACGGGCCATTCTACCCGAAAGAACCTTGGAGGGGTGTGGGGGTCAAGATAGTGAGGAGGCGAAGAGGTGAGGAACCCCATGTGGGAGTGACGGATTCCGAAATTGACGGGTTGCCGGCACGCCCCCGACACAGCGCCCATCCTACGGCACGCCCCACACGATGACCGTGTCGCTGGAAACTCGCTGCACCTTCCCACGAGGACGTCCGGCAAGGCCCCTCCTGGGGGCCGCGTCGTTGACTTCAATGGGTGGTGCGCTAGGATGCCACCATGAAGGTGCGCGCTTTTGGGGTGATTCTGCTCTTTGTTCCGGGGCTCGTCCTGGGCCACCAGAGCGGCCAGAGGGCGTGGCAGCAGCGTCTGGAGCTGACCGTACCCCTTTCCGTTCCCGCCGTCGCCGTCGACGCGGCCAACCCCTTCGCTTTGAAGGTGGACTCGGCCCCCAAGCTCCTCCACGCCATTCCCCCGGCGCGCCTGCAGCTGGCGGGGCGGGCCAAGGTGGCGGTGTACGTGGACTCCGACGGCGACTGCCAGGGAGGGGTCCCCCTGGAGCTTCCCTTCCCCGGCATCACCCAGGACCTGACCCGGAGCCTGATGAAGGCGAGCTACGAACCGGCCCGAAGCGGCAGCGCGGCCGTGCCGGCCTGGACCGTGCTCCGCCTGACCCTGGCCGGGAAGCTCAAGACCAGTGCGGCCATCGAGCGCCACCTGACGCTCCCCGATCCCGCGACGCCACCCCAGCGGCGGAGCGCCGGGACCCTCTACCCGCCGGGCCGCCTGGCGGGCCTGCCCTCCACCGATCCCTCGACCCTGACGAGCTTCGCCACGCCCAGACACCTCAAGGTCCGGATCTCCGGCCGGGAGGTGGAAACCGCCGTGCACGCCATGGTTCACGTGAGCTCCTCGGGAAGCTGTGATCGATTCGTTCCCCTGGAGGTCGCCGATGGCTTGGTGCCGTGGCTTTCCGCCTATCTTTCCACCTGGAAGCTCGAGCCGGCGAAGCGGGACGGCAAGGCCGTGGCCTGCTGGGTGGAGTACACGGGCCGTGTCCGTCTGAAGATGGGCAGCCTCAGGTCGACGACCATCCAGGTGCTGACCTCGGAACATTTCGACCCCAGGGACTACGAAGCCCTTCAGCAGACGGGCGGGGAATAACCGGTCAGCTTCTCGGGCGGACGATCTGGCGCTGGGAACCCATCCGCCGGGTGACCCGCTCGGAGTCCAGCCATTGGAGGATGGGGATGGCCAGTTTCCGGGTCAGACCGAAGCGCTCCTTGAACTGGCCGACGGAAAACGCCTCGGCGTCCCAGTCGAGGACCGAACGGCGCACCTCGTCCAGCACGGCCTGGTGGATCAGGAAGCGCCCCTCGAGGCGGCGCAAACGACCCCGTTGCAGCAGGTAGGTGCAGATGCCCTCGACGATGGCCGGACGGGCTCCGAGACGGTCGGCGACCTCCCCCGGTGAGGGGGGCTCGAGCCCGGCGTCCCGGTAGATCCGTTCGACCTTCAGGGTCAGCTCCTTGCCGAGATCGGTCATGTGCTCCCCCGATCCGGCCGGCACCACGCGCCCCTGGTTGAGCTCGAGGACGCCGCGCTTGCGGAGTTCCTCCAGGTAGATATCGGCCAGGTGCAGGGCGGGACGCGGCAGGAGGGCCGCGGCGAATTCCCTGCCGGGGATGCCCGTCGAGACTTCCTGGGCCTCGAGCCTCCTCCGAAGCTCCTCCGCCGCCTGTCGCGACAGCTCCTCCAGGCGCCGTGTAGCCAGGCACCGGGGAGGCCGTGTCGGGAGCATGGTGATCGTCCCTTCGTCCAGAAGACGGCCCAGGGGGGCCTCCACGGCTTCCGGGAGGACCCCGAGACGTCCGGCCAGCTCCTCGGGCGTCGGGGCGACGAATCCCGCGCCATCGATCCAATGGGCCAAGAGCCGGGGCCAGCCACTGCGCTGGACCGG
Organism: uncultured Thermoanaerobaculia bacterium; assembly: GCA_964641295.1. Taxonomy (GTDB): domain Bacteria; phylum Acidobacteriota; class Thermoanaerobaculia; order Thermoanaerobaculales; family Sulfomarinibacteraceae; genus JAADFK01. The sequence goes on along the minus strand of CAZXNA010000019.1, from coordinate 25,069 downwards.
CGGCAGCTCGGCGAGCCGTGAGGCGTCCCGGCGTTTGAAGCGGGGGAGCCGCGCGTCGAGGACGATACCCCCTCCGAAGGTGTTGACGGGCGCCGGACGCCGCAGGATGACCCGGTCCCCCGGGAAGAGCAGCACCTCGTCCGACAGACCGAGCTGGGCCACCGTCATGTCCCCGGGAGCCAGGGGTCTGCGGGCCAGCCGGTCGACCCGGGCCGGTACCCGGGCCGCCAGGGCGTGGAGCTCCAGCTCGTCCCCTTCGTCCAGCGCCCCTGGCGCGGAGGCCAGGAGCTCGAGGCGGACCGTCACGAGGCGGGTTGGCTGCCACGGGCCCCGGGTCAGCACCTGGTGGCCCCGGTGGAGCTGGCCCGTGGAGAGGCCGGGGAGGTTGATGGCCACGCGCTCTCCGGCTTCGACGGTCTCCCGCTCCGCGCCGTGCACGTGGAGCCGGCGGGCCCGGCTCTCGAGGGCTCCCGGCTGAATGACCACGGGCTGCCCGCGCTCCAGGCGTCCCCAGAGGGAGGTCCCCGTGATGACGGTCCCCGCGCCGGCCATGGTGAAGACGCGGTCGATGGCCTCGCGGAAGGGGCGGCCCTCGACCAGGCGTGGCCGCGCCTGTTGGGCCTGCTCCACAAGCACCCGCCGGAGCTCCTCGACCCCCTGGCCGGTTCGTGCCGAGACCGGGACCAGGGGGACGCCGGCGAAGGGCGTTCCGGCAAGAAGCTCGGCAACCTCCTCGGCCACCAGCTCCACCAGCTCCTCGTCGACCAGGTCCACCTTGGTCAGCGCGACGGCGCCCCCGGGGACGCCCATCAGCCGGATGACCTCCAGGTGCTCGCGGGTCTGGGGCATGATTCCCTCGTCCGCCGCCACGACGAGCAGCGCCAGATCGATGCCGGAAGCGCCGGCGACCATGGTGTGGACCAGGCGCTCGTGACCGGGGACGTCGACGAAGTGGAGCTGGAGGTCCCCGGCTTCCAGATGGGCGAAGCCCAGGTCGATGGTGATGCCCCGTTGCTGCTCCTCGGGCAGGCGGTCGCAGTCGATGCCCGTCAGAGCCCGGACCAGTGCCGTCTTGCCGTGGTCGATATGTCCCGCTGTGCCGTAAACGACGTGCCGCATGGGGAAACGGTACCACGATCGGAGACCGGCGGGGTGGGGGTGCTCAATCCCTCCGGACGATGAGGAGGGTGCGGTCGTCGGCGAAGGGGTTGCCGGCGGTGAAGCTGATGAGGTCCTTCTCGATGGCCTGGGCCAGCTCCTGGGCCCGGACGGTATGGAGCTTTTGGCAGAGTGTCTTGAGGCGATCGGCGCCGTACTCCTGGCCATTCTCGTTCTCCGCCTCGGTGATCCCATCGGTGTAGATGACCAGGCTCTCTCCCGGTTCGAGCGCGGTCATGGACGCCGTGAAGGTGGCGTCCGGGAGCAGGCCGACGGGCGGTCCGGTGGAGGGGAGCCACTGGCTGCTGCCGTCGCAGCGAACGAGAAGTCCCGGGTTGTGACCCGCGTTGCAATATTTGATCTTCCCGGTCTGAGGATCGAGGAGGGCCAGAAAGAGTGTCGAGTACTTTTCCGGGGGTGTGCGTTCGAAGAGGAGCTGGGATGTGGTGATGCAGACCTCCTCTGGAGGAGCGCCGGTGGCGATGGCGCCCGCCGTGAGGGCTTCGAGGGAGCCCGTCAGGAGTGCGGCGCCGATGCCCTTTCCGGACACGTCGGCCACCAGGAGAACGATCTCCTGTCCGCCGTCGCGCTCGACCACCTTGTAGAAGTCTCCCGAAACGCCGCGGGAAGGGACGTTGCCCGCGTGGATCTCGTAGCCCTCGACCTTCGGGAGGTGGTCGGGAAGGATCGCCACCTGGATCCGGCGGGCCAGGGCGACGTCCCGCTCCAGTCGCTTGCTGAGGATGGCCTCCTCGGTCAACCGGATATTGCGGATCCGCATGGCTGCCACGGAGGCCAGGGAGACCAGCAGCTCCAGATCGTCCTCGGTGAACTGTCGCGTGTGGAGACGCGAGCTGAGCACGATCATGCCATGGGTGTTGTCCGTTTCCAGGAGGGGTGCCGCCACCAGGCTCCGGATGCCGGCGGCCGCCAGGCTCTGGGCTTTGGCGAAGCGCTCATCCTCCTCCACGTCCAGCACCAGGGCCGCCTGCGCGCCCTCCACCACCTGCTGGATCAGGTTGTAGGAGCAGAGACGTTCGGCGTTGTCGCTGTCGGCGGGACGCCGGGCGGCGCAACGGAAGGCGCCGTCCTTTTCCCGGAGAAAGATGGCACCCTCCTCGGGCTGGAGATGCTCGAAGACACGGTCGAGTATCAGTGACAGGAGCTCGTCCAGCTCGATGGGGCGAGCCAGGGCCTGCTGGACCTCGTTGAGAACGGCCAGGCGGAGGGTCAACTGGCGCAGGGTGGCGGCATCGGCGCGGATGGCCATGTGCTGGGCCGAAGAGGAGTCCTCGAGCACCTGGCGGGCCGGCCGGAAGACCGAGTTGGCCGTTGTCTCCGGCGGGCGGCGTTCCCCCTGGGAGGTCGCCTCGACGGTGGAGACGGTGATGAAGCTTCCTCCGAGGCCCAGGACGTCGCCCGGTCGGATCCGGACGGGTCCGGAGTCGATGGGCTCACCGTTGTACAGGGTGCCGTTCCGGGAGCCCAGGTCCTCGATCCACCAGGAGCCGTCCTGCTGGAAGACGCGGGCATGGTGGCGGGAGAGGGACCGGTCGAGGACGGTGATGTCGGACCGTGAGGAGCGCCCGATGACCATGGAGTCCCTCTGGAGGGGAAACTCCCGGACGCTGCCGTCGGGCGACTTGACCTCGAGAACGAGCATGAGCCCTCCTGCTGATTCAGAACCCGTGTAAACAAGGTAAACAACGGATCGACGACGGTCAAGTGTGGGGACAGGGCTCTGCCGGCTCCGGCGCCCGGCCGGTGGTACCCTGGGGCCATGAGTGAACGGCCCTCTACCGAGCAGGAGCTGAAGATACCGGTGGCCGATCTTGGGACCGTCCGGGAGCGGCTGGCGGAGGTTGGCGCTCGCCGGTTGAACCCTTCTCGCCGGGAAGTCAACGTTCTTTTCGACACCGACGACGGCGAGATCGCCCGAACGGACCGGGCCCTGCGGCTCCGGCGAGTGGACGGGCGGTGGATCCTGACCTACAAGGGGCCACCGACGTACCGGGGACCGGTCAAGGAGCGCGAGGAGCTGGAGACGGTGGTGGAGTCGGGGGAGGTGGTGGAGGCCATCCTCGGGTACCTGGGGCTGCGCCCCGCCGTTCGCTACGAGAAAGACCGGGAGGTCTGGACGTGGAAGGGGCTGGAGATCGTCCTGGACCGCACGCCCATGGGCGATTTCGTGGAGATCGAGGGCCCGGCGGATGGTCTGGCCCAGGCTGCCCGGGAGGTCGGTCTCGACCCGGACTCCGCCCTCCAGGGCTCGTACGTCACCCTGTGGGAGCGGTACCGGGCCGAGCATCCCGAGCTCGGGCTGCCCCACGACATGGTCTTCTCTCCCTGAGCGCCGGTCCGTGGGTAACCTGGATCGTTCACGAGACGGCGTCGCGAGGGTTGGCAGGTGGTATGGATCCCGGCGTTTTCCGGAGATCGGGACACGTGCCGAGCCCGGCGGGCTGCCGAGCTGGCAGGCCCGGGCCCGCCGAGCGGGCGGCGTGGGCTGCGACGGAGGGCGTGCTGGTGGCGCGTTGAGCCAGCAGGCCGAGAAAACGCCGCACGGCGCGTCGCGTCCCGCCCCGCAGCGGATGGACGGTCAATGATGCAGGCCGGGGGAAAGGCGCTGGCGGCGGGCATGGTGATGGCGGCGGGACGGGGCCGCCGGATGGAGCCTCTCTCCACGGTACTGCCCAAACCCGCCCTCCCGATCCTCGACCGGCCTCTGGTGCGCTTCGCCCTGGAGCAGGCGGCCCGTTCGGGGGCTCCGCGCCTGGTGGTCAACGTCTGGCACCTGGCCGACCGGATGGCGCGGGCCGTGGCGGAAAGCGCTGGAGGGTTACCACCTGTGGCCCTCTCCCGGGAGCCAGAGCTCCTGGGTGGTGCGGGGGGACTGGCCCTGGCCCGCGACCGGGGTCTGCTGGGAGAGGACGGTCCGGTCGTCGTCGTCAACGGCGACAGCCTCCTCGACCTGGACCTGAAGCCGGTCCTCGACCGTCACCGGGGCGGGGACGACCTGGTCACCCTGGCCCTGCTGCCCCACCCGGGCTCCGACCGCTGGAGCCGCGTCCTGCTGGGCGGGGAGGGAAGGGTCGAGGCCATCCTCCCCGGGGACGAAACGCCGCCCGGCCCGGGCGTCTGTCTGTACCCCGGCGTCATGATCGTTTCGCGGGAAGCCCTCAACGCCCTCCCGTCGGGCCCGGGGGAGACGGGGGAACGGTTGTGGTGGCCGGCCCGTCGGGCCGGGCGGCTGGGCGGCGTCGTGACAGGCGGCCTGTGGCGGGAGATCGGCACCCCCGCCGACTACCTGGAGGCCGTGGTGGACCGCGTGGCGGGGTCATCCTGGGTCGATCCCTCCGCGCGGGTGGAGCCCGGGGCGATGATGGAGTCGGCCATGGTCGGCCGCGGGTGCGCCGTCGGCGCGGGGGCTGTCGTGGAACGCTCGATTGTTGCCGAGGGAGTGACCGTGGAGCCCGGAGGCGTGGTCCGCGGCTCGGTGGTGCTCGGTCCCGTCGTCATCCGGTCCGGCCAGTGCATGGAGGGCGGATACCGGGTCCCACGGTGTTAGGAACCCGCACGGCACTGCCAGACGGTGGGCACCGAGTGGTCAGTGCGGCTTGAGAGGAGCCGATAATCGGCGTCAGGTGGTTCTTCAGCCCAAAATCAGCAGGATATGGCGGGGAATATCACGCTCACGTGGATCGAAGACCCTGAGGCAGGACTGTCAATCCGCATACCTCACCACCCCGCCCGTTTCCAGCGTCGCCATCCTTTTCGCCAGATCATCTGGCGGATCCGGGCCGTGGCGCCGTAGATGCGGATGACCCGCATGCGCGAGCGGCCGTCGGAGAAGTAGATGGAGCCCGGTGTGGCCGTGCCCGCAGGGGAGAGGGTGACGATGTCGCCGCGGCCGGCGCGGATGGGATCACCGGGATCTCCCCGGAGGCGTCCCCTGCCCGTGGGATCGGGGATCGGGATTCCGGTGAGGATGCCGGGACCTGCGCGGCCGCTGCTCAGCTGAAGCACCTCGCCTTCGATGGTGTCCCGGCCCCGGCGGATGTCGTCACGGTGCACGCCGTCCCCATCGCCGTCGGAGGCCAGGAAACAGCGCCATCCGCCGGGCTGCCGCTCGAAGACCAGGGCGGTGGCGCTTCCCCGAACCATCGCCAGGGAGCGTCCACGGACGATGAGCATGGCCACGTTTCGGGCCGCGCTCTCCAGGGCGGCCTCCCGCTGCAGGGAGCCCATCACCGGCGCGGCGATGGCGGCCACGGTGGCGGCGACGGCCAGGGAGGTCAGGGATTCCATGAGCCCCGATCCACGCTGGAAGTAGCTCGGGCTGGTTGAGGGTGGCATGTGGGCCTCCGGGGGGTGGAAACAACCCGCGGCCCCGAGGGGCCGCGGGCCCCATCCACACTGCTGTTTCTTGTTCGTTCAGTTGGCGGTTTTCGCGCTCCCGGACTTGGGGCGGCGCGACAGGCGGACCTTGGTCTTGAGGGTCGTCGGCCCGGTGGTGCTCAGGTAGGGCTTGAGGGTCGCGAAGGACTTCTCGCCGATGCCCCGGACGGCCACCACCTCGTCCACGGATTTGAAGTTGCCGTTGTCCTTCCGAAACTGGACGATGCGTTCGGCCAGGGAGGGCCCCACGTGGGGCAACAGCGCGAGCTGCTGGACCGTGGCCGTGTTGATGTTGACCACCCCGTGGGTCTGGGGAGGCGTGGCGGCCAGGGCTGCGACGGCCCAGACGACGATCAGGGCCATCAGGGGGACGGTGCGACGAACCATGGTGTTTTCTCCTTTCTGTTGGCGTTTGTCGGTTCCCGGTATCCCTGGGTCGGCTTGGGGTGACTAGGGCTCGTGCATGGGCGGCCTCCTTTCGTTTCGCCGTTGGGGTAGGGCAGGATCCGTGCCAGCTGGCAACTTTGGCGTGAACTCGCGTGTAATCAGCGAGTTGCACTGCACGAGATTCATGGACGTTTCGGGGGGTGTGGAATATGTTTCTGTCACCCCCTCCTGAAGTGCCATGGGGAGAGGTGTATGAATCTTCATACACTGACGGGCTGATATACTCCTGCCCGCACGGCGGGAGGTGCCGATGAGAGAAGGGACGACCGGCGTCGACGGGTCGGGGGAAGCGTGAGGGACGAGGTCGTCCTCGTCGTTTCCGGGGCCTCGGGCGTGGCACTCTCGCGCCACCTGGCCCGGCGCGCCCTGGAGTGGGGCGTGGAGCACCTCCACGTGGTCATGACCGGCCCCGGCGGCACGGTGGCCGCCCACGAGCTGGGCCCCGGATGGGGGACGGCCCGTGGCTTCTGTGCCGGCCTGGGGGCCGAGCACAAGGACCATGTCTCTCCCTGGGAGGATGGCGACCTAATGGCCCCCATCGCCTCGGGCTCGCGGCGGGTGCGGGGCGTCGTCATCGCACCGTGCTCGGCGGGCATGGCCGGCGCCGTGGCCAACGGTATCTCGCGGGGGCTCGGCCAGCGCGTCGCCGACGTGGCCCTCAAGCAGCGGTGGCCGCTGATCCTGGGGATCCGGGAGACGCCCATGTCCGCCGTGCTCCTGGAGAACCTACTCCGGCTGGCGAGGGCCGGCGCCCACATCGTGCCGCCCGTGCCGGCCTTCTACCTCCGGCCCGATCCCTCGGCGGCCTGGGACACCTTCCTGGACCACTACAGCCTTCGGGTGATGGACCTCCTGGGCTTCGAGCTCCCGGGGGAGGGGTTGCGGTGGAAGGCCTGATGCCCTCCCCCGGCGGCGTCCTCCACGGCCTCCGCGAGACGGCGGAGATGATCAAGCTCCAGCACACCGTCTTTGCCCTTCCCTTCGCCCTCATCTCCCTGGTGACGGCCACGGGCGCCGGCTGGCCGTCCGCCCGGGTCTGGATCTGGGTGCTGGTGGCCATGGTGGCCGCCAGGACGGCGGCCATGACCTTCAATCGGATCGTCGACGAGGCCATCGACGCCGCAAACCCCAGGACGGCCTCCCGCGCCCTGCCTGCCGGCCGGCTCTCCCGGCGCTTCGCCTGGGGCGTCCTGCTCTTCTCGGCCGCCCTTTTCTTCCTGGCGGCGGCCGAGCTCAACCCACTGTGCCTGGCCCTGGCCGCACCAGCCCTGGCGGTCCTGCTGGGCTACTCCTACACCAAGCGCTTCACGGCCCTGGCCCACCTGTGGCTGGGCCTGGCCCTGGGGATCTCCCCCATCGGCGCCTGGGTCGCGGCCACGGGCCGCCTGGCAGTGGCCCCCATGATTCTCGGCCTGGGCGTGCTGCTCTGGGTGGCCGGGTTCGACATCATCTATTCGCTCCAGGACGAGGCCTTCGACCGGCAGCACGGCCTCCACTCGATCCCCGTGGTCCTGGGCCCCAAGGGTTCCCTGGGGGTCTCGCGGCTGTTCCACGCGGGGGCGGTGCTGTGCTTCCTGGCCTTCGCCCTGATGGCCGGCGGGGGGCCGTGGCGGCTGGCCGCCGTTGTTCTGGCCGCCGCCCTGCTCCTCTGGCAGCACCGGCTGGTGCGTCCCGACGATCTCAGCCGGGTCGATGCGGCCTTCTTCACGGCCAACGGCGCCCTCTCCCTCATCATGTGTGCCCTCTTCATCTTTGCTAAGATCGGCGGCGGTCCATGAAGCGCTCCATGCCGTTCCGCCACATCGCGATCGAGGGTCCCATCGGGGTCGGGAAGACCTCCCTGGTTCAGCTTCTGGCCGAGCGCTTCGAGGGTGTCATGGTCCTCGAGGACATCACCAACCCCTTCCTGACCTCCTTCTACGAGGGGCGGCCCGGGGCCGCCTTCCAGGTGCAGATCTACTTTCTCCTGTCCCGCTTTCAGCAGCAGCGGGAGATCGCCCAGATGGACCTGTTCCACAACATCGTCCTGGCCGACTACACCTTCCAGAAGGACCGGATCTTCGCCTACCTCAACCTGGACGACGACGATCTGGCCGTCTACGAGAAACTCTACCCCGTGCTGGAACAGGAAATCCCCAAGCCCGATCTGGTAATATACATGCAGGCCTCGGTGCCGGTGCTCATGGAGCGTATCCGACGCCGTGGCCGTGATTACGAGAGCGGAATCGATGCCGACTATCTCAAGAGACTGAGCGAGGCGTACTCCTACTACTTCTTCCACTACCGGGAGACGCCATTGCTCGTGGTCAACACCAACAGCATCGATTTCGTTCACGACACCGCCGACCTCGACGCTCTGGTGGACCAGATCGCCCGGTGCCGGCGGGGAACACAGGTCTATGTGCCGCTCGGATCCCAACGGACCGAGACGCTTCCCGAGACCGAAAGGGACGTGCCATGAGGGTGCGAGCGGCCGACAGGAGGTCGCACCATGCATCCACCGGTAACGGTTCCCAAGGTCCGTAGCGCCAAGGGCCACGAACGTCTCGTCATGATCACCGCCTACGACGCGCCCACGGCGCGCTGGGCGGAGGCCGCTGGCGCAGATCTGATCCTCGTCGGCGATTCCCTGGCCATGGTCGTCCTGGGCCACGACTCGACTCTCGCGGTCACCCTGGACGAGATGATCCACCACTGCCGCGCCGTCATGCGCGCCAGCTCCCGCTGCCTGGTGGTCGGCGACATGCCCTTCGGCAGCTACCAGGTCAGCGTCGAGGAGGCCGTCCGCGCGGCGGTCCGTTTCCTCAAGGAGTCCGGCGTCCACACGGTCAAGCTCGAGGGGCGCTGGCCGGATCGCGTCGAAGCCCTGGTCAAGGCCGGGATCCCCGTCATGGGTCATCTGGGCCTGACGCCCCAGTCGGTCAACCGCCTGGGCGGCTACAAGGTCCAGGGCCGGACGGTGGAAGACGCCCGGGAGCTGCTGGCGGCGGCGGCCGAGCTGGAGGCCGCCGGCTGCTATTCCATCGTGCTCGAAGGGGTTCCCGCAGAGGTGGCCGGGGAGGTCACGCGCACGGTCTCCATCCCGACCATCGGGATCGGCGCGGGAGCCAGCTGCGACGGCCAGGTCCTGGTCATCCACGATCTCCTGGGCATGTCCCCGCCGCCGCGGCCCCGGTTCGTCTCCCCCTACGCCCGCCTCGGGGATGCCGCGGTGACGGCCATATCCCGGTGGGCCGAGGACGTCCGTGCCGGACGGGTCCCCACGGACGAGCAGTCCTACCACCTCAAGCGCACGGACGCCGACACCTGGCGGCGGCTCTTCATCCAGGAGGCGTGATGAAAACGGTGCACACCATCGCTGCGGCGCGGGCACGCCGCCGCGCCGACCGCGAGGCCGGGCTCCGGGTCGCATTCGTTCCGACCATGGGCTACCTGCACGAGGGGCACCTGGCCCTCGTCCGCCGGGCCAGGGAACTGGGAGACGCCGTCTGGGTCTCCATATTCGTCAACCCGACCCAGTTCGGGCCCAACGAGGACTTCGAGCGCTACCCGCGGGACCTGACGCGGGACGCCCGGCTTCTGGAGGCCGAGGGCGTCGACGTCCTCTTCGCCCCCTCCGTGGAGGAGATGTATCCGCGCGAGCCCGTGGTGGCGATCTCCTTCTCCGGCCTGGACCGCGTCCTCTGCGGCGCCTCCCGTCCCGGACACTTCGCCGGCGTCGGCCTCGTTGTGGCCAAGCTGTTCAACATCGTCCAGCCGGACGTGGCCGTCTTCGGCCAGAAGGACGCCCAGCAGGCGCTGCTGATCCGGCGGCTGGCGGAGGACCTCTCCTTCCCGGTTGAGATCGAGGTGGCGCCGACGGTGCGGGAGCCTGACGGCCTGGCCATGAGCTCGCGCAACACCTACCTGTCGCCGGAAGAGCGCGCCGCAGCACCCGTCCTGTACCGGGCGCTTCGGGCGGCTGGCGAGGTCATCGCCTCCGGCCAGCGGGATCCAGGGGCCGTCGAGGAGCTCCTGCGGACCACCGTCGAGACCGAACCCCTGGCCCGCGTGGAATACGCCGTCTGCGTGGACGCCGAGACCCTCGAGCGGCCCGAGCGGATCGACGGGCCGGTGCTCCTGGCGCTGGCCGTCCGTTTCGGGGCCACCCGCCTCATCGACAACCTCCCCGTGGACCCCTCGACGGAGGACTGAACCATGATGCTGCGAACCTTCCTGCGTGCCAAGATCCACCGGGCCACCGTCACGGCGGCCGACCTGGACTATGTGGGCTCCGTGACCATCGACGCCGAGTTGATGGATGCGGCCGGCATCGACCACCTGGAGCAGGTGGACATCCTCGACGTGACCAACGGCGCCCGCCTGACCACCTACGCCCTGCGCGGCGAGCCCGGCAGCGGCGAGATCCAGATCAACGGCGCGGCGGCTCACCTGGTCAAGCCGGGCGACATCGTCATCCTCGCCGCCTACGCCCAGGTGGACCGCTCCGAGCTGGCCTCCCACCGGGCGCGCATCGTCCTGGTCGACGGCGACAACCGGATCGTCGAGGTCCGTGAAGACGGTCCGGCGCTGATGGGCGGCGCCGACGAAGCCTGATCCCGGGCTCTTCTGGTACCATCCACGCCCTGGGAGGGGCCATGCTGCCGCGAGAGCTTTTTCGCAACGAACCCGAACGGATCCGCCGGATGCTGGAGGACCGCCACACGGAGGCGGGCCTGGACCGCCTGCTGGAGGTGGACGCCGCGTGGCGGGAGCGGCTGGTGCGACTGGAGGAGCTCAAGGCCCGGCGGAACGTGGGGTCCAGGGAGATCGGGGCCCTCTACAAGGCGGGCAAGCGCGACGAGGCCGAGGGCCTCAAGGCCGGGATGGCCGCCCTGGGCGAGGAGATCAAGGCCCTGGAGGAAGAGGCCTCCTCACTGGAAGCCGAGCTTGCAGAGCTCGAGTTGACGATCCCCAACCTGGTCCACGAGAGTGTTCCCATCGGCGCCGACGAGTCGGACAACCGGGTTGAGAGAAGCTGGGGCGAGCCGCCCTCCTTCGACTTCGAGCCCAAGGCCCACTGGGACCTGGGGCCCGAGCTGGGGATCCTGGACTTCGAGCGGGCGGCCAAGCTCTCCGGCGCCCGCTTCGCCGTGCTCCGCGGCTCCGGTGCAGCCCTGGAGCGGGCGCTGATCTCCTACATGCTCGATCTCCATACCGGCGAGCACGGCTACACGGAGGTGCTGACCCCCTACCTGGTCAACTCCGAGAGCCTCCGCGGGACCGGCCAGCTGCCCAAGTTCGAGGAGGACCTCTTCAAGATCGAGGGGCGCGACCTTTACCTGATCCCCACGGCCGAAGTGCCCGTCACCAATCTGCACCGGGAGGAGGTGCTCTCCGAGGAGCAGCTCCCCACCCGCTACTGCGCCTTCACGCCCTGCTTCCGGGCCGAGGCGGGCTCCTACGGCAAGGACGTCCGGGGCCTGATCCGGCAGCACCAGTTCCACAAGGTCGAGCTGGTCCAGCTGGTTCATCCCGAGCGCTCGTGGGAGGCCCTGGAGGAGCTGACGGGTCACGCCGAGGCCGTGCTCCGGGGCCTGGGCCTCCCCTACCGGGTGGTCAGCCTGTGCAGCGGGGACCTGGGCTTCTCCTCGGCAAAGACCTACGATCTGGAGGTCTGGCTGCCCGGCCAGAACCGTTACCGGGAGATCTCCTCCTGCTCCAACTTCACCGACTTCCAGGCCCGCAGGGCGCGGATCCGCTTCAAGCCGGCGGCCGGCGGCAAGGCGCGCTTCGTCCACACCCTCAACGGCTCGGGCCTGGCCATCGGCAGGACCCTGGTGGCGGTGCTGGAGAACTACCAGCAGGCCGACGGTTCTGTGGTGGTTCCCGAGGTCCTGCGCCCGTACATGGGTGGTCTCGAGCGGATCGAGCGCCGCTGACCGGAGAACGGGTTCCGATCCTTCCTCGTGGGGGGAGGGGTTGGCGTGGAGTTCCGGCATGACCAGGGAGCGTGCGGAAGCGCCGACCTCCAGGCCGAGCCGGGCGATCCTGCCGGAGCTTTCAACGGGAAGCACACACGGGGGATGAGGTGCGCCGGGCGAGCGCGGCGGGAAAACCCTGCCCGCCGCGGTGCTTTCCGCCATACAACGGTTGGGGGGCACCTTCGCACGGGAGCCGGCCGCCGGCCCGGATCGCACGGCGTGGATTCCGGTGCCGGGCCGATGTCGCGTAGAAAAAACCGCCGGGCCATTGGAGGGCCCAGCGGTCCCGGTTTCGGAAGGTCCGCGATTCAGGGTTTGGGCCGGAAGGCGAAGGGGACGGTGATGGTGGCCGTGCTCTTGACCTTGACGCCGTTCTTGGTGGCCGGCTTGAAGATGTACTTGCGGGCGGCCTCCATGGCGGCTTCAGGAATACCGAAGCCCTTCTCGTCGGCCCGGAGCACCTTGACGTCGGTGACCTGGCCGTGCGCGTCGACGGTGGCGCTGAGGATGATCACACCGCGGCGGCGGGTGCGGACCGCGGTCCTCGGCCACACCACGGGCTCCTGGCGCAGTACCACCGGGCGGGTGTCCACGTCCGTGGCGGGTACGAACTGGTTCTCCTGGATACCCCTGGGCTTCGTCGGCGCCGGGGTCGGGGTTGGCCGTTCGGGCGCCGCTGTCGGGGGCGCCGGGGTGGGCTTGGCCGCCAGGGCCTGACGGGCCTTCTCCTCGGCCTTCCTCCGCTCCTCGGCCAGGGCCTCCTCCTGCTTCCTCTTGGCCTCCTTGGCGGCGGCGATCTGCTGCTCGATCTTGGCCCGCTCCTTCTTGGCCTGTTCCTGGGTCTTGGCCTTGGTCTGCACCTGTTGCAGGCGTTTCTGGAGCTTGTCGATCTCCTCCTGGCGGTTCATGAGCTCCTTGCGGATCTCGTCCTCACGCTGCTTCATCAGGAGGGCCACCTGCTCCTGCACCAGTGCCTCGACCTGCTTCTGCTGGGCCGCCTGCTGGGCCGCAAGCTGCTCGGCCGTTGGTGTGGGGACCGGAGGCGGACCCGAGGCGCGACCGGAGATGAAGAACCCACCGGCGATGACGGCCGCCACGATGACGGCGCCGAGGCCGATCCAGAGGCCCTTCCCTCCTCCACCCTTCGACTGGTGAGTCTCCAGGTCCACCATTTCCTCTCCATCGGGCAGGATGACGGGCTCCGGCTCGGGCCGGAGGTAGGCCGTCACGTCGAGGGCCTGCTCCTCGAGCCGCTCCCTCTCCTCGGCCTCGATGTCGTCGCGGAAGAGGCGATCCATGAACAGGGCCAGGTTGAAGGTCGTTGGACTGTAGGCGCCGCCGTAGAGCAGCTTGTCCAGCTCCTTCTTGAAGTCCGCCGCCGAGCTGAAGCGCCCCTCGGGCCGGTCGGCCAGGGATCGGGACAGGACGGCCATGATGTCCTGGGGAACGGGCTCCTCCTCGTAGGCCAGCCGGGCCGAGGAAATGGCCTCGGAGCGCTTCCCGGGGTCGGCGGGCAACGGGGATCCCGTCATCAGCTGGAAGAGGATGGCGCCCAGGGAGTAGACGTCGCTTCGGCGCGTCGGCGCCCTGGATGTCAGGACCTCGGGGGCCAGGTAGGGAGCGCAGCGCTCCCGCACGGCCGGGTCGTCCAGGGACTCCAGCAGGGTCGTTCCCAGGCCCAGCCCGGCGACGATCGCCTCGCCGTCGTTGGTCACCGTGACCAGGGCGGGGTGCAGGAAGCCGTGCACGAGGCTGGAGCCGTCAACGTCCACGGCCAGCGCGGCGGAGAGGGCCAGGGAGAGCTTCTCGAGGATCAGCAGGGCGTTGTCCACGGGGATCGGGAAGCCCTCCTCTTCGACGCGGGCGAAGACCTTGGCCAGCGGGCGGCCCGGGAGATAGTCCCAGGCGAGGGCTGGAACCCCGTCGATGACCTCCAGACGCATGCCCGTGGCGACGTTGCCCGCCTTCAGCAGGGCGTCGATCTCCTGGACGGTGCTGGCAGCAGAGGCCAGCTCACTGCCCGGCATCCCGCTTCCGTCGAAGACCAGGAGCCAGACCGTAGCTTCGAGAGCCTCCCGGCCGAGCCGGCCCGCCCGGTAAAGGTGGCCGAGCTCGCATTCGAGGATCTCCTTGAACAGAATGTAGGAACCCAGGGTCGCATACTTTGCCGCCATCGTCGCCTCCAACATGTCACGTTAGCAGCGAGAAAAGACCCGGTCAACGGTTCAGCGGCGCGATTGGCGAAGGCGGGCGACGGCGGCGTTGTGCTCACGGAGAGTGGCCGAGAAGCGGTGGCCGCCGCCGGGCCGGGCGACGAAGTACAGGTAAGGGGTCCTCGCCGGGTGGAGGGCCGCCCGGATGGAGGCGCGGCCCGGAGAGCCGATGGGCCCCGGGGGCAGGCCCGGGTAGCGGTAGGTGTTGTAGGGATCGTCGATCTGGAGATCCCTGGAGAGGAGTCGGCCCTGCCAGAGACCCCGGCGTTCGAGGGCGTAGACGACGGTGGGATCGCACTGGAGCAGCATGCCGCGGCGGAGGCGGTTCAAGAAGACGCCGGCCACCAGGGGACGTTCCTCGGGCACGGAGGTCTCCGCCTCCACGAGGGAGGCCAGGGTGACGATTTCCAGGGGTGTGCCCCAGGGGGTGAGGCCGGCGGATTCGGCCTTCCAGACCTCGAGAAAGCGCTCGACCATGTAATGAGCGGCGGAGTCGGCCCCGGTGCCCTCGGCGAAACGATAGGTGTCGGGGAAGAGGAAACCCTCCAGCGACGGCGCCCGGGGGGCCAGGTCAGCGATCCAGCTGACCTGGGCGGTGGCCCGTTCCCAGCCGTCGGGCGTTCCGATACCGGCGGCGACCATGAGGGCCGAGATCTCCCCGGCGGTCTTGCCTTCGGGGACGGTCACCTCGACCATGACGACGCGGCCGTCGAGGAGCTGTTCGAGGACATCGGCGGGACGGCTCCCCGGCGGGATCCGGTAGTGCCCGAAGTGGACGGAGCGCCCCCGGCCCCGGAGGGCCAGGTAGAGACGGCCCGTAAGCGGCACGGGCAGCAGGCCCTTCTCGTGGACGATGGTCAGGGCTTGGCGGACCGGGGCGCCAGCCGGGATCTCGAGGCGGATCTCCCGGTCCGGCCCCGGGCGGAACAGGCTCCACGTTATGGCACCCAGGACCACACCGAGGACGAGGAGAAAGGCGAGAATGGGCGCTGGAGTCTTCACCCGCGGCACGGGAGACCTCCAAGGAACTCCTCCAGGAGAACCTGGGCCGCCAGGTGGTCGACCGGCTCGCCGTGCCGGAGGCCCAGGTCCCGGGCCCGGCGGCGGGCCTCGTTGCTGGTCAGGTACTCCGGCTGAAGCTCGACGGTCCAGCCCAGGGCCTCGAGGGCAGCGGCCAGGGCGCGGCTGCGTGCGCAGGCCGGCGTTTCCCGCCCCTCGACGTCGGAGGGGAGACCGAGGACCAGGACCTCGGCACCCTGCTCGCGGGCGATACGCGCGATCTGCTGCGCGGCCTCGCCGACGCCGCCGTAGGGGAGGACCTGCAGGGGCGAGGCCGTGCCCGTCAGGTCGTTCCCGATGGCCAGACCCATCCGCTTCCCGCCGGGATCGATGCCCAGGTACCGCACTCGCCAATGGTAACGCGATCCACCGGGGGAGATTGCCAGGCCGATCCGGGCCAGTTCCCGTCCCGAACCGGCGCTTTTTTGCAATCTCGGCGTCGGGCGGCGGATTCCCTTGTGCGGCGTGCTCCAGTACGCCTCCACAGAAATCCTTGTCTTCCTTGACCTTGTGGAGAAACGGCTCGTTTTCGCCTGGGGAGCTGCGCCGTTGCCAGCCGATTTTTCGGATGGGAACGGGCTACAATACCCGGCAAGGCCGCCCGGATGGGGTGGGCCTGGAAGGGGCGGTCCTCGAGGGAGTGGGTTCGCGCCAACAGATCCCGGGAACCGGCCCATCACACCAAGGAGGCATCATGAGCAGTAACGGCGAAGTGGTCATCCTCTCAGCGGCCAGGACCCCCATCGGTTCCTTCCTGGGCACCCTTTCGACGGTCCCGGGTCCGCGTCTCGGCACGGCGGCCATCAAGGCCGCCATGGAACGGGCGGGCGTGGCCCCGGAACAGGTGGAGCAGGTCATCATGGGGAACGTGCTCCAGGCGGGCGTTGGGCAGGCGCCGGCCCGCCAGGCGGCCATCTACGCGGGCATCCCCTACGAGGCGGGCGCCCTCACGGTTCACAAGGTCTGCGCCTCCGGGCTCAAGTCCGTCATCATCGCCCACAACGACATCCTTTGTGGCGATTACGGCTTGGCGGTGGCGGGCGGCATGGAGAACATGTCCCTGGCGCCCTACATGCTGCCCAAGGGCCGGCAGGGCTACCGCCTGGGCAACGGCGAGGTGGTGGACCACGCCGTCCACGACGGCCTGTGGGACCCCTACGAGGACAAGCACATGGGCAACTGCGCCGAGACCTGCGCCCGCCACTATGGCTTCACGCGCGAAGAGCAGGACGCCTTCTCCCTGAGGTCTTACGAGAGGGCGCGCAAGGCCAGTGAGGACGGCACCTTCGCCGGCGAGATCACCCCCGTCGAGGTTCCCGGACGGAAGGGCAAGGTCACCATCGTCGACACCGATGAGGAGCCGTTCCGCGCGGATCTGGCCAAGATGCCCAAGCTGCGTCCGGCCTTCGATCGCGAGGGAACCGTCACGGCGGCCAACTCCTCCAAGATCAACGATGGGGCCGCCGCCCTGGTGGTCGCCAGCGCCCGCCGGGCCGAGGAGCTGGGCCTCAAGCCCGTCGCCCGGATCCTCGGACACGCCACCCAATCCCAGGAGCCCGAGTGGTTCACGACCGCTCCCATCGGCGCCATCAAGAAGGCCTGTGATCGTGCCGGGGTCGCCATCGGGGACGTGGACCTCTTCGAGATCAACGAGGCCTTCGCCGTGGTCGTCATGGCGGCCATGAAGGAGCTCGAGCTCCCCGAGGACAAGGTCAACGTCCACGGCGGCGCCGTCGCCCTGGGTCACCCCATCGGGGCCTCGGGGGCCCGGATCCTGACGACCCTCCTGCGGGCCCTCGAGCTCCGTGGAGGCCGGTACGGCTGCGTGGGGATCTGCAACGGCGGTGGTGAGGCCGTGTCCATGGTCGTCGAGCGTCTGTGAGCCGGAAGGTCCGGTGAGATCCCGGCCCGTATTTCCCGCCGCGTCGCGAAGCGAGCCCGGGGGGGCGCCGTCCGATGTGGTGTTCTCGACCCGGGGGCCTCGGAGTCGTACCCCGCGGTGCGTCGAGCAGCCTGGGGTGGTGGAGCGCGGCAACGTGCGGTGTGTGGCCGGCCGCAGGAGCGACGTGGTGAGGAATGCGGGCCGATACCTGGCGGGTGCCCTGGTGGCCGTTGCCTTCTTCCTGGCGGCGTCCACGGGTGCCGCCGGGGACACGGCCAGGGACAACAGGGAGACCATGACCCTCCATGCGGACCACCAGGAGTGGATCAAGAAGACCCTGTGGCGCGGCGAGGGCAACGTCGAGGTCCTCTACCAGGACGTCGAGATCCACTGCGACAAGGTCGAGCTGAACTCCGAGACCATGGACCTGACGGCCAGCGGCAACGTCATCCTGGACCAGGGCCCCCGCCGGTTCACCGCGGACGAGCTGCACTACAACCTCAAGACCAAGACCGGTGATTTCACCAACGCCACGGGGCAGGTGGATCCCTACTACTACTTCACCGGGGAAAAGGTCATCAAGCTGGACGAGACACACTTCAAGCTGGAGAGGGCCACCTTCACCTCCTGTCAACCGGAGCCCAGGCCGCCCTGGCGCTTCGGCATCAGGAAGGCCCTGATCGAGGAGGAGGGCTACGGGCGCTTCCACGGCCTGACGATCCAGACCAAGGGTGTGCCCGTCTTCTACCTGCCCTACCTCCTGTGGCCCGTCAAGACCCAGCGGACGACGGGGCTCCTGGTACCGACCTTCGGCTACTCCAACCGGCGGGGCTTCTACCTGGGCAACGCCCTGTACATCGTCGGCGGCCGGAGCTGGGATACCACGGTCTACCTGGACCTCTACTCCCAGGGCTGGCTGGGGCTGGGCAGCGGCTGGCGTTGGGCCCCCAGGCAGGACTCCAGCGGGGAGGCCAGGGTCTACACGGTCCGGGACAAGGATACGGGGAAATGGGAATGGAAGATCGACGGCCGGCACATTCAGGACGACGTCCTGGGCTTTCACCTGCGGGCCGAGGTCCACGACCTCTCCGACGTCGATTTTTTCCGGGAGTACGAGCATACCTTCAACCAGAACACCCTCCGCTCCCTGTACTCCTACGTCTACCTGACCAGGACCCGCGGGCCCTACAGCCTCAACCTGCGGGCCGACCGGCGGGTGACCTACCTGACCACGACGGACGTCACCATGATGCAGCTGCCGGAGATCGAGCTCCGCGTCCGGCCGACCCGTCTGGCCAACAGTTCCGCCTACTGGTCGTTGATCTCCTCCCTCAACTTCTTCGCCGTCGACCGTGGACCCAACCTGGCCAAGAGCTACGGCCGCATCGACGCCTACCCCAAGCTGTCCTACACCCTTCCCGGCCCGGCCTGGCTGACCGTCACCCCCAGGGTGGCCGTGCGCGGCACCTACTACACGGCCCGGTACAACGACACACAGACGGCCTTCGTCGACGAGGGGATCGACCGCTCCTTCCTGGAGGGGGGGCTGGACGTGGTCGGCCCCTCCGTCAGCCGGGTCTTCGAAAAGGAGAAGGGGCGCTTCCTCAAGCTGAAACACCTGATCGAGCCTCGTCTGGAGTACCGCTACGTTTCCGATCCCGGTCACATCACGCGGATCCCCCGCTTCGACGAGGTCGACCAGACCCTGGTCACCAACCGCGTCCGCTTCACCCTTTCCAACCGTCTCTACGGCCGGGAACGCAAGAGCAAGAGCGCCCGGGAGCTGGGCTCCTTCGACCTTTTCACCGATTACTCCTTTGGCGAACCCCTGTCCATTTCCTATGATGGGGAGAAGGTATCCCGCCTCGGCGCGGTGGGTGGTGTCCTTCGGGCAACGCCGTTCACCAGCCTCATGGTCGAGGCCCGGGCCCAGTTCATCCCCCTCTTCCACAACCTCTCCACGACCTCTCTCACCGCCTCCTACCATCAGAGGGCCTTCATGACCAACCTGACCTGGTACCAGGGCTTCGACCCGCAGAGCGGGTCGACCAGCTCCTCCCAGATCCGCGCAGCCCTCAGCCTCCGAAACCCCGACTCCCCCTGGAACGTCGCCCTCCATCTGGCCTACGATGTCAAGGAGGCCCGCTTCCAGCAGCAACGGCTCGTCGTCCGCTACGGCGGCAGCTGCTGGGGCCTGACCGTCGAGTACCGGGACCTGGCCTTCACCACCAACACCAACCGCGACATCCGCATCGCCCTGGATTTCAAGGGCCTCGGCAAGCTCCTGGAGATTAAGAGCGGCCTGGATTCGTACTGAGAGCTCGTACGGCGCGCCCCTGAACGTGCGAGGGGCTGACGACACGCCGGGGAACCGCGCGGGCGGGTGAGATGGCGGAGGGAGTGGGATTCGAACCCACGGAGACTTGCGCCTCAGCGGTTTTCAAGACCGCCGCCTTCGACCACTCGGCCATCCCTCCGTGGTCGATCACTTTACAGTGAACGGCATGGTGCGTACAATACCCCTCCCGGTGCGGAGAGGTGCTGGAGTGGTCGATCAGGGCTGCCTGCTAAGCAGTTGTCCGGGGTGACCTGGACCGCGGGTTCGAATCCCGCCCTCTCCGCCAACCACCGACCACGCGGCCGCCCTCGGGCGGCCTTTTTCAGGAGGCAGGATGTCCGGACCCGCCAGAACCCGCATCGCGCCATCGCCCACGGGCGATCCCCACGTGGGCACGGCCTACGTGGCCCTGTTCAACTACGCCCTGGCCCGGAAAACAGGCGGGCAGTTCATCCTCCGGATCGAGGACACGGACCGGGTGCGCTCCAACGCGGCCTCGGAGCGGATGATCTTCGACGCCCTGTCGTGGCTCGGGCTCCGGTGGGACGAGGGCCCGGATGTGGGCGGCCCCCACGGTCCCTACCGCCAGAGCGAGCGGCAGGAGATCTACCGGGAGCACGTGGAGATGCTGGTGGAGCGGGGAGCGGCCTACCCCTGTTTCTGCACCAAGGAGCGCCTGGACGCCCTTCGGGAGGAGCAAAAGCGCACCAAGGCGGCCCACCTGGGCTACGACGGCCACTGCCGCAGTATCCCGCCCGAGGAGGCGGCCCGGCGCCGCGCCGCGGGAGAGCCCCACGTCATCCGCTTGGCCATGCCGCGGGAGGGCGAGAGTGTGGTTCACGACCTGCTCCGGGGGGAGATCCGCATCGCCAACGCCCAGGTGGACGACCAGATTCTTCTCAAGAGCGACGGCCACCCAACCTACCACCTGGCCAACGTGGTGGACGACCACCTCATGGGGATCACCCACGTCATTCGCGCCGAGGAGTGGATCTCGTCCCTGCCCAAGCACGTCCGGCTCTACCAGGCCTTCGGCTGGGAGGAGCCGGTCTTCTGCCACCTGCCCCTGCTGCGCAACGCCGACAGGTCCAAGATCTCCAAACGCAAGAACCCCGTCAGCCTCAACTGGTACAGGCGGGCGGGCTATCTCCCCGAGGCCCTGCTCAACTACCTGGCGCTGATGGGCTGGGCCATGCCCGACGAGCGGGACGAGTTCAGCCTGGACGAGCTGATCGAGGTGTTCGACCTGGAGAAGATTTCCCTGGGCGGTCCGGTCTTCGACCTGGAGAAGCTGACCTGGCTCAACGGCCGGTACCTGCGCAACCTGGAGACGGAGGGTTTCCTGGGCCGGCTCCGGCAGGGCGTCCTCAACGACGCCTACCTGGCCGAGGTCATCCCACTGGTGCGCGAGCGGGTCGACCGGCTCGGCGATTTCATGGAGTACGCGGCCTTCTTCTTCACCAACGAGGTCGTCTACGACGAGAGCGCCCGGAAGAAGCTGGTCCTCAAGGGAAAGACGCCGCCCCAGAGCGCCAAGGCGCTGCGGAAGCTCCTGGAGGACACCCTCGACCCGCTGATGGAGTGGACCGCCGAGGGCGTTGAGGCCGCCCTGCGGGCCCACTGCGAAAAGGCTGGTCTGAGCCCCAAGGAGCTGTTCATGCCCGTCCGCGTGGCCGTCACCGGCCGGGCTGCCACCCCACCCCTCTTCGAGACCATGGCCGTCCTGGGCAAGGAGATCTGCCGCACCCGCCTCCGCCAAGCCATCGAAGCCCTGCGCGGGATGAAGTGACGGCGTTGGAGCCCTGGTCCCGGTATACTCCCCGCGATCGGAGGGACGGGGCCATGAGCACCGAGACACGGGACTTCATTCGCGAGATCGTTGAGGCCGACCTGGCCTCGGGCAAGCACGAGACCATCGTCACGCGCTTCCCGCCCGAGCCCAACGGCTACCTCCACATCGGCCACGCCAAGTCCATCGTGCTGAACTTCGGCATCGCCGCCGAGTACGGCGGCCGATGCCACCTGCGCTTCGACGACACCAACCCCACCAAGGAGGAGATGGAGTACGTCGAGTCCATCATGGAGGACGTTCGCTGGCTGGGCTTCGACTGGGGCGAACACCTCTACTTCGCTTCCGACTACTTCGACCAGCTCTACCAGTGGGCCGAGCATCTGATCCGCGAAGGCAAGGCCTACGTTGACGACCAGTCGGCCGAGGAGATCCGCGCCACCCGCGGCACCCTGACGGAGCCCGGCACCCCGAGCCCCTGGCGGGACCGGCCCGTCGAGGAGAACCTCGACCTGCTGCGGCGCATGAAGGCCGGCGAGTTTCCCGACGGCTCCCGTGTTCTCCGCGCGAAGATCGACATGGCCGCGTCCAACCTCAACCTGCGCGACCCCGTCCTCTACCGCATCCTCCACCAGACCCACCACCGCACGGGTGACACCTGGAACATCTACCCCATGTATGACTTCGCCCACGGCCAGTCGGACGCCATCGAGGGGATCACCCACTCCCTCTGCACCCTGGAGTTCGAGAACCACCGGCCCCTCTACGACTGGTTCCTGGACAACCTCCCCGTGCCCCACCGTCCCCGGCAGATCGAGTTCGCCCGGCTCAACCTCAGCTACACCGTTCTGTCCAAGCGCAAGCTCCTGCGCCTGGTCAAGGAGGGCCACGTCACGGGCTGGGACGACCCCCGCATGCCGACCATCTCCGGTCTGCGCCGGCGCGGCTTCACTCCCGAATCCATCCGCACCTTCTGCGAGCGCATCGGCCTGGCCAAGCGGGACAGCATCGTCGATATCGCCCTCCTGGAGTGGGCCGTCCGCGACCACCTCAACGTGACGGCTCCGCGGGTCATGGGCATCCTTCGCCCCCTCAAGCTCGTCATCGACAACTACCCCGAGGGCCAGGTCGAGGAGCTCGAGGCGCCCTATTTCCCGGATGATCCCCCGAAGATGGGCCACCGCCCCGTGCCCTTCTCCCGGGAGTTGTGGATCGAGCGCAGCGATTTCCTGGAGGATCCGCCGAAGAAGTACTGGCGCCTGGCGCCGGGCCGGGAGGTCCGTCTGCGCTGGGCCTACCTGGTCACCTGCACCGACGTCGTCAAGGACGAGGACGGGGAGATCGTCGAGGTTCACTGCACCTACGACCCCGAGACCCGCGGCGGCAACGCCCCCGACGGCCGCAAGGTCCGCGGCACCATCCACTGGGTCTCGGCAGAGAGGGCCCTGCCCGCCGAGGTGCGTCTCTACGACCGTCTCTTCAACCGGCCGGACCCCGACCGCGTGGAAGGGGAGGGCCGGGACTTCCTGTCCAACCTCAACCCCAACTCCCTGGAGATCGTCGAGGCCTACGTCGAGCCGAGTCTGGCGACCGCCTCGCCCGGCGATCGTTTCCAGTTCGAGCGGACCGGCTACTTCTGCGTCGACCCCGACAGCGTTCCGGGCCGGCTGGTCTTCAACCGCACGGTGCCCCTGCGCGACAGCTGGGCCAAGCTGGAGAAACAGGCCCGGGCCAGGGGCAGGTAACCCGCCCGGGCCCGGGGAACATGGTCAAGAAGAGGTCTCCAGGCACTGTGTACTCGACCCTCCACGGGCGGGTCTGCCCCCGCTGCGGCTGGCCCGAGCGCCAGTGCCGCTGCGCCGCCCCGGCCCCCGAGGCCATCCCCGATCGCATCCTCGCCCGTCTGAGGATCGAGAGAGCCGGCCGCCGGGGCAAGACCGTCACGGTGGTCTACGGTCTGCCCCGCAACGTCGCGTTCCTCAAGGAGCTGGCGGGAGAGCTCAAGAAGGCCTGCGGCTCCGGCGGCACCGTCACGGAGGACGGCGTCGAGATCCAGGGCGACCACCGCGACCGGATCAGGGCCCTGCTCGAAGGGAAGGGGTGGCGGGTCAAGGGGTAGGTGACTTCCAGGCCATCAGCCGAAGAAGAGAAGACGGGCCGCGGATCGACGCGGGGCCACACCGGCTGAAGAGAAGGCGTCGGAGCGCCGGACACCCTCCAACGGCCGGGGTTCTCCTCCAGGGGTGTCCTTTCAACACCGGGGAAGGTGTCCAGCACTGGATCGGTGGCGAGCCCCGTATCGAGCAGGGCTCCGGTACCACATGCCACCCTCCCCTCTCCCCGCGAAAACCCGATCACCTCGCGCCCGAGATCCCGAAAACGGCCCTTCCCCCGTCGAAGCCGGGGGCCACGTCGGGCACCTGTAGCATTGCCCAGCTGAACCTGCAAACCCCGTCCGTCGGGTGAGGGCCGTAACGGCCGTTTGAGGAGGGCGCGGCGTGCGGGTAGACTGTGATGCGTTGGCTGGGAAAGGCACGATGCGACGCCACTGGTTTCTCGTTTCAATCGGGCTCGTGATGGTGGTGATGGCCGGCGGGGTGGCGGTCTACAACCTCCGGTTCGACCCGTTACCGCAAGGTGCGCGGGTCGACCGGATCCTCGTGGAGAAGTCGGCACGACGGCTGACGGTGTTCCAGGGCGGCCACCCTTTGAAGTCATATTCCGTGGCGCTCGGGCGGCACCCCGTGGGGGCCAAACGGTTCGAGGGCGACGGCAGGACGCCGGAGGGCCGTTTCATCATCGACTGGCGCAAGAAGAACAGCAGCTTCCACCGTGCGCTCCACGTGTCGTACCCCAGGGCGACGGACGACGTGCGGGCGAGGGCCGCCGGCCGGTCGGCCGGTGGTGCGATCATGGTCCACGGGCTCCCCAATGGTCTGGGGTTGATCGGTCCGCTCCACAGGCTGTACGACTGGACCAATGGATGCATCGCGTTGACGGACGCCGAAATCGATGAACTGTGGCGCGCCGTGCCAAACGGGACGCCGATCGAAATCCGTCCATGACGCCGGACAATCAGGCGCTGCGGCGGCCCCTGTCCCCCTCCACTTCCAAAGACGCCCGACACACGGATCGGCCGCCGCGCCGCGGATGACGTGTTTGCACCCATCACCCATCCCCGTTCCGCAGCGTGGATGGGGAGACAACCCCGTGTTACCATTTCACTTGTAGGTCAACAGCCAGATGACGCATAACGCCCTGCTGCCACGCAACCCGTCAGTTCGGACGCATAATCAATAGCTGGCCGCTACCGAGATTTTGACCTTTGTGCATGAAACACGAGTTGTTATTCAAATGATTTGGAAAATATTGTTATATGCCTTGACCGGATATCTAACGCTTTGCTTAATTGTTTTTGTGTTTCAGCGGAAAATGCTCTACTTTCCGGGACAGTTCCAATTATCAGAGGAGCGTGCATTCGATCTAGGCTTACGTTATTGGCCTTCGTTAGAAAATTTTCGAGGATTTATCAGTCAAGAAGAACCGGTTGACGCAAAGGGAACCATCATAGTATTTCATGGCAATGCAGGTACAGCCTATCAACGCAGCTTCTATGCCAAAGCGCTTTCACTTCGAAATTTACGAGTTATTTTGGCTGAATATCCCGGCTATGGAGGTCGAGCAGGACAACCCAGTGAAGAGGTATTGGTAAGGGATGCGCTTGAAACTATCAGGCTTGCCTATCAAGAGTATGGGGAGCCGCTGTTCGTTTGGGGTGAGTCACTGGGAGGTGGAGTCGTTTCCAGTGCTGTTAGTAAAACG
>CAZXNA010000018.1:0-36811 GCA_964641295.1 uncultured Thermoanaerobaculia bacterium | reverse complement strand
CCGTGGTCCCGTCGCCGGACTCGCCCCGGCCGTCCGTCAGCCGGCTCCTGGCGGGGCGCGTAGCGGGCGTCCGCCGGGGAGAAGCGGTCGGTGGAGGGGAGGGTCGGGCCGCTGTCCATGAAGGCGCCCCAGACCAGGCCCCGGGCCGTCCGCTCCAGGTTGGCGTCCGCCGCCACCACGGCGGCGTCCTTGCCTCCCAGCTCGAGCTGCGCCGGCACCAGCCGTTCGGCGCAGCGCCGCGCCACGTGCCGCCCGATGTCCACCGAGCCCGTGAACAGCACCTTGACCACATCGGGGTGGTCCAGGAGGGCATCGGTGGCCGACCCCGGCAGGGCCACCGTGTTGATGACCCCCGGCGGGAAGCCCGCCCGCCGGGCCAGGTCTCCGATCATCAGGCCCGTCAGCACGGTCGCCGAGGCCGGCTTGAACACCACCGTGTTACCCGCCGCCACCGCCGGCGCGATCTCGGCCAGGGGGATGCCCACGGGGTAGTTCCATGGCGTGATGATGGCCATGACCCCCAGGGGATCGAAGCGGTACCCCGCCTTCCAGTTGGCGAAGAGCAGCTGCTCGGGCGCCACGGGCCGGAAGGCCAGCAGCTTGTGAAGCCGCCGCGCCAGCCACGAGAGCGTCTCGCAGGCGGGAAACACGTCCACCAGCCGCGCCTCCAGAACCGGCTTGCCCCCCTCCCGGGACACAAGCTCCGCCAGGCGCTCCTCTTCGTGGACCATCAGCTCCAGCCAGCGCGCCAGCAACCGCTGCCGCTCCGCCACCGGCGTCCGCGACCACCCCGGATACGCCGCCTTGGCCGCCGCCACCGCCTTCGCCGCTCCTTCGGCGTCCAACGCCGAAGCCGTGGCGATCTCCTCCTCCGTGGCCGGATCCAACGAAACGATGGACCCCGGCCCAACCAAGTCCTCATTACCCACGATGGAATGAATCTGGTACTTCATGACGGGATTGTAACTCGGGTGGGGAAACAACACAGCTGGAACAGGTCTCCCGGCGCAAGACCACGTGCCGTATTCGTGACCCAACTCCGGAAAGGAGCGGGATACAAGGTAATACCCTGCCCCCTCCCGAGCTGAGCCACCAACTGGACAAGGGGTCTGGCGAGGAGAGGTTCGTCGCCGTCGGGTCTGCTGACGCCGTGGGAAGGTGGAGGCAGGGTGGTTGGGGGCCAGCTTTCCACAACTCCTCAGGCCAGAATAAAGGCCGGCCGGAGGGAAAGAAGTAGTGTCCGTCAAGCTGGTGTCACAGGGGAAGAGGTCACAACCGGTGGGGTGCATCACGTCCTCCCGGTGCAGGGGGAGGTACCCAGGTCCCCCGGGGGCCGTGGGTGCGCGGCGGTCTCGAGCAGCGCCCCGGCACCCGGGACGACCTCGTCGACCCGCTCCGCGGGTGTCTGGAGGAGCTTCATCGATCCCTCGCTGATGTACCGAGAAGGTGCCGTACACACCATGATGAGGGGGCGAGGGATCAGCTTGCCTTTTCTCTGGTGATCTGGCGTTTGGCGTCACGTTTGAGGAGGAGGCCGTCGAGGACTTCGATGACGACCTCCTTTTCCTTCTGATCGAGCCTGGAGAGTGCTTCGAACTGGAGCCTGAGCTCCTCGCTTGGGTGCCAGACCCAGCGGCTCTTCCACTTTCCCCGGATGGCGGAAACCGGTGCATGCACAAGATTGATGTTATGATCAACTGAACTATAACGTAGTCTATAGGGAGGCCGAAATGCTCTTCAAGAGGTTTGGGGGGATTGTCGTCGCGTGTGTGCTGCTGCCAGTTACGGCGATGGCCGCGGATGCCAACGGATCGCTCCTGTACGACGGGCAGCCGGTGGCGCCGGTCTTTCCCGACATCACCGCGGGCCGGGTCGAGGCCAACCCGTGGAGCGGCGGCGATCTGATCCAGGGGACGGTGGACCTGGCAACGTCCACCTACAGCATCAGCGGGCTCGGCGCGGAAAAGTACTCGATCAATGTGTACCTGGAGCGAACGGCGCCGGCGTCGCAGTTCTGGAACGCCGGGGATCTCGTGGCCGCCACCAACGTCGAGCCGGAGGATACCGGCAGCTCCATCACCCAGGACCTCGACGTGAAGTACATCTACAGGACCCTCTCTCCCGTCGATTCGACCGGGGCTCTCGACGGCTCGGGCCTGGACTGCACCGCGTACCCCACCGCCGCCTACCCCATAACGGTGACACTCGAGCCGGTGCCGCGGGCGACCGCGTACTCGTTCGCCGCCAACCTGTACAGCTGTCCATCGGCGTACCTCGACGCTCTCAGGGTCGATTCCGCGCAGCCTTCCGCCCAGATCGAGTGGGGAACGGCGGGCGAGGATTACCAGAACATCTACGTCCTGTGCACCGGCGCAAGCGGCAAGGAGCTCTGTACCGGGCCCACGTTTGTGTACAACGACAGCGGCGTCTGGGCGCTCCTGCTGAGGAACGGTTCGGCCGCCGGCCGCGGCGCTCACCACTCCAACGCGGTCTTCATCCCGGCGGTGGCCAGCTTGCCCGGTGTCAGTCCGACCTACTGGACGAGCGCGGTGAGCGTCGCCAGCCTGTCTTCCGTGGAACGGCAGATCGAGGTCACCTACACGCCCCGGGGAAAGGACGGAACGGTCGAGTACACGACCAAGACCATCTCCGTTCCCGCGCTCTCGGTGATCTCGTGGTCCGACATCGTGTCCGAACTGTTCGCCGCCTCCGGCGCCGGCTCCCTGGAGATCCGGGGGAGCGACCTCGTGGTGATGAGCCGGACGTCGACGCCGGGCGCCGGTGGCGGTACGTACGGCCAGGGCGTTCCCCCGCTTCAGCCGGAGGACCTTCTCAGCGGAGGAGGAGCCCCGACGGCCGTCATGGCCGGCGTTGAAGAGGGGACCGCCTTCCGCACCAACCTCGGTCTGTGCGAGGTGTGGGGCGAGGGCGCCACGGTGAAGGTCACCGTCAGGGACGCCTCTGGGATCGAGCTGGGCAACACGAGCTATCAGCTGCGGCCGTACGAGTTCATCCAGATCGACCGGTTGGCGGTCAAGGTGGCCGGCACGAGTCACCTCTCGGACGGCATGGTGGAAGTGACCGTGGTCTCCGGCAACGGCAGGGTCGGGGCGTACCTCTCGGTTATCGACAACTCCACGGGCGATCCCACCTACATCGCCGTCGCGCCGCAGTCGACGATCGGGAGCTGAGACCCGTCCCGAAGGGGCCCACGGGCGTCTTCCGCCCTTCGGGGGGACGCCCGAAGAACGACCCGGGCCAGGCGGCGTCGGTGGCGGGCCGGGCCTCGGGGAGCTGGTGAGCGATTGGGTTGGCGTGAGGGGCGAGCACGACCGCCAATGCCAGCGCCCAGAGAGGAACATCGATGGTCTGGAACCTCCGCCATCACCGTCGGGCGCACAGCTCGCGACGGTCAGTTGCCGGAACCGGCCGGTTGCCTTGGCTCTCGTCACCCTTGGGAAGCGGCGCCAGGCCCAACAGGGAGACCATCGCCGGCTTGATGGCGCCACAACCGGTGACGGCCCGGATCTCAGCCTGGCGGCTGAACGGTCTGGACGGGCTTCACCACCGGCCGCCGGAACTCATCCTCGGCCATGATGGTGAAGACGAGGGCCACCACGCCCAGGGGAACGAAGGCCACGAGCGCGGCCACGGCGCCGGCCAGGGACCAGCCCCAGCTCAACCGCTTCAGCGCGGCGATACCTCCCACGACCGAGACCACGGCGGACCCAAGGACCATCAGTGCCAGGGGGCCGAAAACGGCCAGTGGAAGCCATTGCAGCGGTGGGGCGTCCCTGGAAATGTGGGAGAGAAGACCGGTGCCGACCATGGCGAGCAGCGCCAGCACCGCTCCGCCCGTGAGCGCCATGAGGCCGGCGGCGATGTCGAGGATTCCCGCGATGGTGGCGCGTGAGGTCGAGTGTTCGTTCATTTGGTCCTCCATGAAAAGAACTACGAACGAAACCCTCGCCTGGTTCCAGGCCGGCCGTCGCGCCAGCGGCGGGTAGATGGCGAGGGACAGCCTGCAATCTGGCACCTCACGGCTTCACGCTGCGAGCTTGCCGACGATGACATCTCCCCTCGTCGTCTGAACCTGTTCGATGGTTCGCTCCATGTCGCGGCGTCCCTGGTCGATGGCGCGGCGGACGTGCTCCCAGTCCATGGTCCAACGGTTGACCGGGAGGGGCTCGGAGGGGGTCAGCACCACCAGCCGCTCGGGACGGTCCCAGGCAACCAACCTTCGGGCGAGCTCGGCCATGCCGTTGGGGGAGCAAGCGGCGACCCACAGCTCGTCGAAGCGGTCCCGGGGAACGATCTCCAGGGGAACCCGGCCGGTCAGGCCGCCATCCAGGTAGCGCGCGCCGTCGATCTCCACCGCCGCCGTCAGGCCGTTGACCCAGGGCACGAAGGCGGTGGCCCGGAGCATGAGGCCCAGGTGGGCCTCGTCCCTGGCCTCGCTCGCGCGAAGAACCCCCCTCTGGAGCCTGGGCCGCAGGAGAGAGCCCCCCGTGATCCTGGACGCCGTCACCACCACCTCCTCCCGTGCTTTCAGAACAGCCCCGAGGTCCATGGTTCGCAGGGTGATGGCCCGGATCAGGGCGTCTACGGTCCGGCGGCGTCCGTGGGCGAGCCACGGGTGAAGGGCGATGCGCCAGTGATCGGCCTGCCGCCACGATCGTTCCAGGGCTTCGGAATCACCGGCCGCGAACCAGGCCGCGGCGATACCGCCCGCCGAGACGCCGCAGAGCTGTTCAAACTCCAGACCCGCGTCTTGCAGCGGTCCGAGGAAGCCGGCATACCAGGCCCCGCGATTCCCGCCCGAGGCCATCAGCAGACAGCGCCGGCTCACTGAGAATCCCGGGGATCGATCGGTTCGTCGAGGCTCTCCCGCCAGGCGCGGCGGAGCCGCAGCCCATGGACGAGCAACAAGATCCCTACGACGAGGAATTCCAGGCCCTGCCGGGCCCCGCCGCCGGCCACCAGGGCGAGAAGACCGAGCACAAGGAAGACGCCGCCGAGAACGACGAAGAGCATCACTCTGTTGCGGCGTGTCATGTGCTGGACCCGCGTCGTCCACCAGTTGAAGGCGAAGGCCGCAACAACTGCGAGCAGTGGCACCAGGACCGCCACTATCAGTAGACCTTTAAACGAATGGGGCACGATTCACCTCCCACTTAGCTCTTCTCCCGGTGCACGTGGACGGCGGTTGCCTGGGCCGAGGGCATGAGGATCAGCTCCCGGACGTTGGCGTGGGCCGGGCGGGAAGCGCAGAAGAGGACCGCCTCTGCCACGTCCCCGGGGCTCAACGGTTCGAAGCCCTCGTAGACCGCCCGTGCCCGGGCCTCGTCCCCGTGGAAGCGGACCATGGAGAACTCGGTCTCGACCATTCCCGGATCGACCGAAGAGACCCGAACCCCCGTTCCAAGGAGGTCGATCCCCATGGCGCGGGTCAGGGCCGCCACCGCGTGCTTGGTGGCGCAGTAGACGTTGCCGGCGGGGTAGACCTCGTGGCCGGCGATGGATCCGATGTTGATGACGTGACCGCTCCCACGCCGGACCATCCCCGGGAGGATGGCCCGCGTCACGTTGAGCAGGCCGCGGACGTTGGTGTCGATCATCTCATCCCAGTCTTCCGGATCACCCTGATGGATCGGTGCCAGGCCCCGGGCCAGGCCGGCGTTGTTGACCAGGATATCCACGGCGGCCCACCCCCCGTTCAGGGTGCCGAAAAAGCCCTCCACCGCCCTCCGGTCCCGAACATCGAGGACGGCTTCGAGGACGTCGGCGCCGGTGGTCCGCCGGAGCTCCCCGGCCAGCTCCGCCAGCCGGTCGGCGCGCCGGGCCACCAGGAGGCACCGTGCGCCCGCTTCGGCGAAGGCCTGGGCGCAGGCCCGCCCGATTCCCGCCGAAGCACCGGTGATGACGACCGTCTTGCCTTCGATATTCATGCGCTTCCTCCCCGATGGATCAACAATATTTTGCTTGCTTTCCGGCACGGCAAGCGCTCAGCCCTCCGTACCCCTCAGGGGGCGAAGGACCACCCGGGCAGGGGCCCCGTCGGTGCCGACGAGGGGCAGGGGGAGGGCCACCATGTGGTGGAGGCCGGGTGACACATGATCGAGGAGCAACCCCTCGATCCAGACCATCCCCGCCGCCGCCAGGGCGTGGTGGGCTTCCAGCTCCTTCGATTCCAGGGGATCGACCGAGGGCGTGTCGATGCCGACCAGCACCGTACCGCACCCCGCCAGGAACTGGACCAGCTCCGCCTCCAGGCCTCGGAATCCCTCGTCGATGACCCTGGCGTCCGCCGGCTGGCTCCCCGTGGCGAAGAGCACCCGCGGAGCCCGCGGCCGCCAGCCCCTGGGAAGCTCATCTCTCCCCACACGAGGGGTTCGCCCGGATACGCGGACGACCTCGGCCGGGCCCATCAGCCGTTCCAGGGGAATCGCATCGACAGCCGGCGCCCCGGGCTTCAGGTGCAGGGGCGCATCCAGGTGGGTTCCCACGTGGCAGGTGCTGGAGAAGGCGCTGATGACCATGCCGTCCTCGTGGCGCTGGTTCAGCTCGAAGGGTACGTCACCGGGCCAGACCGGGATTCCCGCTGCCAGGGGGCGACTGACGTCGATCCATTCCCCCATCCAACCCGCATCTTCCAGAATCTCCCACCGTGTCATGTTTCCCCCCGTTTCCGCCCGCGCACCCGGGGTCTCCCTGCTTCCGCCCCCGCCGTTCCGCCTCAGTTCTCTCCGCCCGCGCCCTTCCCGGAGGAGGCTTCGATCTGACGCCGAATCCTCCGAACGAAATCGTCCGCATCGAGGATCGGCTTTGTCACGTAGTCGTTGGCGCCCGAAGCGAAAAGGAAGCGGTGAGCATCCCCCCGCATGGCGTGGGCGCTGAGCAGGACGACGGGAAAGCGCTCCCCACCTTCGAGCTGCCGGATCCGCCGGGTCAGCTCGACGCCATCGACCTTCTCGGCGCCGACCCTCGTCGCCCCCAGGGAGATGTCCATGACCGCGGCCGAGACCGCCCCCCGGCCGACCAGGTCGAGCACCCGGTCCCCTTCCTCCGTCACGATGACGTCGAAGCCCCCGACCTCCCGGAGGATGGCCTCGATCAGGACGGCATTGGCCGGATCATCTTCGACCACAAGAACGGTTTCCCGCATCGTCACGCCTCCCAGGCCGCCCACGCCCAGGCCACCACCGGACGGACCTTGCTCATGCTACCACGCAGTCAGAAGGCAATGTTCGCAAAGCGGGCAGGTTTTCATAACCTATCGGAACAATTGATCACACAGTCCCCACGATCACCTTTGCCAAGCCAGCAACCAGGCTCCATGCCGTCCAGCGAGACCATCCAGCCCGCCGTCCCAGAGCGCCACAGGGTACATTCCGGCGGTGGGGTGGAATCTGGCCGGGGACCACCCCGCGGGGAAACGAGCCCAAGACCGTGGCCAGGGCGGTCCTTGACGCGCCACATCACGGACTCTTCCGGCCCGCGATGTGGCAGGCGCCGGAGTTGGGGAGACCCTACGCCTTGCCGAACCCGGCATCCTCCCAGGTCGTCACGATGTCCTCCGGGCGGGCGCCGGCCTTCCGAGCGACCATCACACCCCAGCGAACATCGTCCAGGCCGTCGACGGCATGGGCATCGGGATTGATGGCGATCCGGACACCGAGCTCCAGGGCCCGGCGGGTCATCCTCCAGTCCAGATCAAGCCGGTGGGGATTGGCGTTGATCTCGACCGCCACGCCCCGCTCCGCACACTCGGCAAGGATCCGCTCCATGTCCACCGCGTAGGCCGGCCTGGCCAGGAGCAGCCGCCCCGTGGGGTGCCCGAGCACGCGGCAGGCGGGGTTCCGTACGGCGGCGAGGATCCGCTCGGTCTGGGCCTCCTCGGGCAGCCGAAAGCCACCGTGCACCGAGGCCACCACATAATCGAGTCCGTCCTCGGTGCCCTCCGGGATATCCAGACCTCCATCGGACAGGATGTCGGCCTCGAGCCCCTTGAGGAGCCGGAGCTCCGGGTGGGCAGCGTTCCAGGCGTCGATCCGGGCCCACTGGGCCCTCAGCCGCGGCCCGTCGAGACCGTTGGCGTAGTGAGCCGCCGGAGAGTGATCCGCCAGACCCAGGAAGGCCCAGCCCCGCTCCACGGCCGCCGCCGCCATCTCCTCCACCGAGGCCGTTCCGTCCGAGTCCCTCGTGTGGTTGTGGAGGGCGCCCCGGAGATCCTCGAGCCGCACCAGGCGGGGCAAACCACCGCGGGCCGCCCGTTCGATCTCGTCCTCCCCCTCGCGAAGCTCTGGCGGAATCCACGAACAGCCCAGGCGACGGTAGATCTCCTCCTCGTCGGCGCCGGCCACGCACTGGTTCCCGGAATGGAGGCCGCGTTGATCGAGCTTGAGTCCGCCTGAGCTGGCCCGGTCCGCAAGTTCGCGCAGGTGGCCCTCGCTCCCCGTGGCAAAGAGCAGCTCGGCACCCCAGGAGGAGGGCTCCACCAGCAGCAACCGCACGGGGGGGCCATCACGGCCTTCCACCCTCCACCAGCGTGAGCTCTCCTCCCGCTTCAGCTCGAGAGCTCCCGCCAGCTCGGCGACCAGGCGTTCCGCGTCGGAGGTGGAGGCCACCACGTCGATCCGGGCGAGGGTCTCACACCCCCGGCGAAGCTCACCGGCGATCTGGACCGTCCGACAGGACGGCGCACCCTCCAGGGTGCGCAGCACCTCTTCGGCGCGGGACCAGGCGGCGTCCACCAGCCAACGGCCCCTGGCCTCCAGGAGGAACGCCGTCGCTTCCAACAGCTTGCCCTGGATGGCCGGCCCGAAACCGGGCAGCTTGACCAGCCGGTTCTCCAGACAGGCGTACTGGAGCTCACCAGGGCCGGTGACCCCCAGCTCCTGCCACAGGGCCCGAACCCTCTTGGGGCCGAGGCCGCGGACCTCGAGAAGCTCGGCGACGCCGGGGGGCGTCCGCTCCACCAGGTCGGCCAGGATCGCCGGTTCGGCCCCCTCCACCAGCTCTTCCAGCACGCCGGCGGTTCCCTTGCCAATCCCGCGGAGTTTCCGGATCTCCCCGCTCCGCACCGTGTCCTCCAGATCGCCCTCCAGACGCTCCACCGCCCTTGCGGCGTTGCTGAACGCCCGGACCCGGAAGGGGTTTTCACCCTGGACCTCGAGCAATTCTGCGATCTTGCGAAGTGTGCTCGCCGCCCGTTTCCTGTCGACCCTCATACGACCTCCACGGCACCCGGGAGCTGACTCGAACCCGGCCCACCATGGTATATTCGCATTGCCCACATGGGACTGTTGAACCGATTTCGCTCGAGCCTGACCTATCCCATCGTCGCTACGTTGGTGTTGGTGACCGTTGTGCCCGTTGTGGCCGTTGGATGGCTCTTCGCCACCAGCAACCGAGAGCATTTGATGACCCTGGAAAAGCAGTTCCTGACCCGTCAGGCCGTCGGCCTGGCGCGGGAAGTCTCCCTGTTCTTCCAGCGGCACGAAACACAGCTGGCCAGCACGGCGCGGGCCCTTGCAGCCGGCCGGCCCATCAATCCGGACTCCTTCACGACCCTTGTGGAACAGACGGCCAGTGCCGATCCGGCCCTGATCGAGCTCCAAGGCGTGGACACGGCGGGAGAGGGGGGGTTCGCCAGGGCGAAGGATCTTCCGGCCGAGACCGTTTCCGCTCTCGAGAAACTGACCGCCGAGGCTCGTGGCAAGGCGCTCGAGGGGACGGCCGTCGTGCGGTACCACGTTCCCGTCCCCGGCCATCCCCAAGGCGTCGCCATCTTTGCCTACCCGCTGGAGTCCCAACGTTGGGGCCGCTG
This sequence comes from uncultured Thermoanaerobaculia bacterium, assembly GCA_964641295.1. Lineage (GTDB taxonomy): Bacteria > Acidobacteriota > Thermoanaerobaculia > Thermoanaerobaculales > Sulfomarinibacteraceae > JAADFK01. The sequence continues at coordinate 26,982 of CAZXNA010000018.1, read as the reverse complement.
GGGGGTCCTCGTCGGGGTCCTGGATCTTGAGAACCTGAACACACGGCTCCACGACAACGCCCTGGCTGGACTTCTGATCACGATCCTCGACGGCAAGGGTGCCCCCGTTCTTGCCTCCAGTCCCGAGCTGATCACCAGCCACCCGGAGAGATCACCGCTGGTCAAGGACTTCCTGAGAAGCCCCCTCCGCCTGACCCGTACCTACACTCGCCCGTTGGAGGCCAGAGAGAGCGAGCTCCTGGGGTCGATCGCCCCCGTAGAGACACCGCCGTGGGGCGTCCTCGTCGAGCGGCCGACCAGGTTCGCCTTCGCCACGGTCCGGGCCATGCAGCACCGCACCCTGGCCGCGACGGTCATCGCTGCCGTGGCGGCCTTCGGTCTGGGATTGCTCTTCAGCGGCTACCTGATTCGACCCCTCCAGAAGCTGACGGCGGTCACGTCAGAGGTCGCCGAGGGGAACCTGGAGGTCCGCGCCGACATCACCAATGACAACGAGATCGGTCATCTGGCGAAGAACTTCAACCACATGGCCGGGAGTATCGAGGCCCTGGTCCGGCGCCTTCGACAGGCCCTTCGACAGAACCAGGAGCTCTTCTTCGAAACCATCCGCACCCTGGCGGCCGCCATCGATGCCAAGGATCCTTACACCCGTGGCCACTCGGAACGGGTCAGCTCCTATTCCATGGCCATCGCCAAGCACCTCGGTCTGGACAGCGAGGAGGTGTTCCGGGTGCGGATCGGCGCCATTCTCCATGACGTGGGCAAGCTGGGCATCGGAGACTCCATCCTCCACAAGCCGGCGGGGCTGACCGACGAGGAGTACGCCATCATGCGGCAGCACCCGGTGATCGGCTCCCAGATCATGGCGCCCATCCGCATGCTCAAGGACATCATCCCCGGGATCCGGAACCACCACGAGACCTGGGATGGGAAGGGTTACCCCGACCACCTGGCGGGTGAGCAGATCCCGCTCATCGCCCGGATCATCGGGGTGGCGGACTCCTTCGACGCCATGACGACGGACCGTCCCTACCAGAAGGCCATGAGCCTGGAGCACGTCATTACAAAGCTCCGCGCAATGGCCGGAACTCGCTTCGATCCCAGGGTGATCGAGGCCCTCGTCGAGGCCGTCGAGGCCAAGGACATCACGCCCCCGGTTTCGAACCAGACGACGGAACGGGAGATCTCATGAAACGAATTGCGCTGGCCTTTCTCCTTCCAACCCTGCTGGCGGCTGGCTGCTCGAGCAGTTCGTCGAAACGGCCGACCCAGGCCGATAATGTCCAGTCCGCCAAGGGAGCCGACGTCTCCAACTCCATCTACCCCTTCACGCTGATGCGCCAGGGCTCCGTCGCCCTGCAGCAGGGTCATCACGACCAGGCACTCAAGCTATTCAAGGAGGCGGCCGCCCTTCAGCCGAGGAACGCCACCGTTTTCAACATGATCGGGCTCTGTTACTTCCGGCAAGAGGATTACCCCGAGGCCCTCAAGGCCTTCACCAGGGCCCTGGAGCTCGTCCCGACCTTCTCCGATGCGAGGAACAACCGGGGAGCCACCCGCCTTGCCATGGGTCAGTACAGTCTGGCCGAGGTGGATTTTCTGGCCGTCCTGGCCGACAACACCTACCCGCACCACTGGGAGGTCTACTACAACCTGGGGATGACCTACCTCAGGCGGGGCAACGTGGCCGCCGCCCAGGACGCCTTCGTCAAGGCCGTCACGTCGTCTGCTCCCGTGTACAACGCGTATCTCCGGCTGGCCGAGATCGACGAGCAACTGGGAAACCCCGACAGCGCCATCAGCGAGCTCCAGGAGGCGCGGCTCAAGTTTCCCGACCGGGTCGAGGCACCCCTGGCCCTGGGCCGTCTCCTGATCAAGATGGGTCGAAAGGACGAGGCGCGCCAGTACCTGCAAGAGGTCATCGACGGCCAACCCCGTTCGCAGATGGCGCGGGAAGCCCAGGATCTACTCGAAGGACTCTGATGCCGTTCAACTACCTTCTGACGAACCTCCTCGTCGACGTCCCCACGGCCGTCGGCGCGGTCTTTCTCGACGAGGAGGGTGAGACCATCGAGTGCGTCACCCGGCACGCCGATCCCTACGAGATGAAGGTCGAGGGCGCCTACCACAGCATCTTCATGCGTCGGTTCAGCCAAGCCCTCGCAACTGCCCGCTCCGCCACGCTCAACCGGTACACCCTGACATTCGATCGGCTGACCACGTTGACCGAACTCCTGCCCGACGGCTACTATATTGTGCTCGTGATGGACCGGAACGGCTCGCAAGCAGTGGCGCGGCACCATCTCCGAAACGCGGCCCGGATCATCGCCCGGGAGCTCGCCTGAGCCGTCCCCCCCCATCGGAAAACCGGAGGTCCCATGGCCCGGAGCCTGCTGGAAAAGCTCAAGCGCGGTCTCTTCATGACCCACACGGAGTTCCTCGAGAAGGTCGGCGACGCCCTGCGAAGGACCGGCCCCGTGGAGCCCGTTCACCTGGACCGTCTCGAGGAGGCCCTGATCTCAGCCGACACGGGAGTCGAGCTTTCCCTCCGCTTGACGGAGGAGCTCCGCAACCAGGTCCGGAAGGGGGTCCTCCAGGAGGCCGAGGCCCTGCGCCCGGCCGTCCGCGCCCAGCTTCTCGAGCTGCTGCGAACCGCCGAAGGGAGCAACCCTCGTCGGGCCGGCGGCCCGCCCCGCGTCACCCTCCTCGTCGGCGTCAACGGCACGGGAAAGACGACAACGGCCGCCAAGCTGGCGAAACTCCTCAAGGCGTCCGGGCGCAGTGTCCTGCTGGCCGCGGCCGACACCTTCCGGGCGGCGGCCGTGGAGCAGCTCAAGGTCTGGGGCGACCGAGTCGGCGCACCCGTCGTGCACCAGGCCGAGGGCGCCGACCCGGCGGCCGTCGTCTTCGATGCCCTGGCCGCCGCGCGCGCCCGGGGGATCGACGAGGTCCTCGTGGACACGGCCGGACGCCTCCACACCCATGCCAACCTGATGAAGGAACTGGAAAAGGTCCGGAAGGTCGCCGGCAGGGAGGTCCATGGCGCGCCCCATGAGGTGCTCCTCGTTCTCGACGCGACCACGGGTTCCAACGGCATCGAGCAGGCGGAGCGCTTCGGTGCCACGGCCGGCGTCGACGGAGTCGTCCTGACCAAGCTTGACGGCACCGCCAAGGGGGGCGTCGTGTTGGCCATCGCCGACCGGCTCAAGCTTCCCGTCCGTTGGATCGGCGTCGGCGAGGGGATCGACGACCTCCTACCCTTCGACGCCGAGGAATTCGTCGACGCTCTCCTCGAGACGGCCGGCTGAGCGGACCCCGTGGCCGGTCGCACCACCTCCAAGAAAGGGCCGCCTCCCCAGAACGACGCGACCTGGATGCGGCGTGCCCTCGAGCTGGCCTGGCGTGGATGGCGAGGCGCCTCACCGAACCCCATGGTCGGCGCCGTCATCCTCGACGCCCAGGGCCGGTTGGCCGGCGAGGGGTGGCACGCCCTCTACGGAGGACCCCATGCCGAAGTCGTCGCCCTCCGGGAGGCCGGCGGCCGCGCCCGGGGAGGCACCCTCTACGTGACACTCGAACCCTGCAACCACCACGGCAAGACGCCGCCGTGCACCGAGGCGATCCTCGAGGCCGGGATTTCCCGGGTCGTCATCGCCCTGGACGATCCCAACCCCGTGGCCGGCGGCGGCGCGGCGAGACTGCGCGACGCCGGCCTCGAGGTCGAGGCGGGGATCATGGCCGCCGAGGCCGAGGAGCTCAACCGCCGCTGGCTGACCTGGGCGCGGATGGGGCGTCCCTGGGTCACCCTCAAGGCGGCCGTCAGCCTGGACGGGCGCATCGCCACGCGGACCGGCGAGTCCAAATGGATCACCGGCGAGGAGGCCCGGCGCCGGAGCCTGGAGCTCCGGGAAGAGTACGACGCCATCCTCGTGGGGATCGGTACGGTGCTGGCCGACGACCCCCGGCTGACACGCCGCCTTGGTCTCAACCCCGGTGGGCCGTGGCACCGGATCGTCCTGGACTCCACCCTCCGCACGCCCCTCGGTGCCGCCGTCGTGACGGATGTTCCGGAAACGACCCTGATCGTTCACACGGAGAAGGCCCCGCCGGATCGCCGGGCCAAGCTGGAGGCCGCCGGCGTCCGCCTGCTCGAGCTTCCCGGGGGGGAGGACGGCCGACCGGAGCCCGGCGCGCTCCTGCATGCCCTGGCCGCCCTTCCCGTCGCGGCTCTCCTCGTCGAAGGGGGCGCCCAGGTCCACGGTGCCTTCGTCGACGCCGGAGCCGTGGACGAGTTCGTGCTCTTTATCGCCCCGAAGATCCTCGGCGGCAGCTCGGCCCCCATGGCCATCGCCGGGGAGGGCTGTTCTCATCTGGCCGATGCGTTTAGAATGGACATCGAAGATGTGTCCCGAGTCGGGTCAGATCTGGAGATCCGGGCCGTTCGCCGGGGGTAGCTGTTCATGTTCACCGGGTTGATCGAAAGTGTCGGCGAGGTTCGCAGCGTTGCTCCCCGCGGAGGGGGGCATCGGCTCGAGTTGGTGGCCAGCTGGCCCGACGAGACGCCGCCCGCCGAGGGCGACAGCGTGGCCGTCAACGGGGCCTGCTTGACCGTCCTCGAACCCTCGCCCGTCAGCTTCTGCGCCGATCTCTCACCGGAGACCGCCAGGAGAACGCTCCTCACCCGGTTGCGTCCCGGGGACCGGGTCAACCTGGAACGGGCCCTTCGCCTCGGCGACCGGCTCGACGGGCATCTGGTGCAGGGACACGTGGACGGTATCGTCCGGGTTCTCCTGATCCAGAGGGAGGGGATCTTCCAGCGGTGGCGGCTCTCCCTGCCCCCCGAGCTAGCCCGAGAGGTGGCACCCAAGGGCAGTGTAACCCTGGACGGGGTCTCCCTGACGGTCGCCGCCGTCGGCTCCGGGTTCTTCGAGGTGGCCCTGATCCCGGAGACCCTCAGGGCAACGACGCTGGGATCGGCGAGCCAGGGTCGCGAGCTCCACGTGGAGACCGACATTCTGGCCAAGTACGTGCGACGCTCCCTCGAGCAGCCGGGGGCTCCCGGCAAGGCGCTGGAGGAGATCTTCGGTGGAGGGCCCCGTGCGGCGGATTGAGCCGGCCTTCCCCGACCTGTTTCCGGTGACCCACGTCATGCGGCCGGGCTACCTGGCAGGCAAGACGGTCAGCCTCGATCCCATTCGCATGGGTGTCGTCTGGCAGGACGCCCCACGCCGAATCCTGCCGGCCGCCTTCAACAGGCCACGTCATCCGGTGCAGGCCATGGTCTTCGCCCGGGTGGCCCTCCAGAAGCCCGAAGCCCTCGAGGCCCTCCTGGAGGACGGCAGCTCGGCACTCCTCGTTCTGGACGATCCTGCCGTCAAACCGGAGGACCTCGGCCTCCCGAAGAACCCGGCCGACATCCGGCTGGTCCCGGCCCTGCCGGTCCTGCCCACTCCGCTGGCCAACTCCATGCCCCTGCCCAAGGGGTGGGGGCGCTACACCTGGGGCGCGGTCCTTGGTCTCTTCCCCTTTCCCGGCGCCGCCGCCGAGCTGGAGCACCGGCTGCAACGCCTTCGCAGAGCGGGCGCCAGCTTCGCCGTGGCCGCCCCCCTCCTCCTGACCCCCAAGGATCGCCATCGGATCCTCGATGGCTGCGACGGCAACGGGATGGAGGACCAGCTGGAGAACTGCCTCTTCCACGCCGATGTCTCCCGCGGTCTGCACGGCCTGGAGCGCCGCGCCGGCATCGCCATCCAGGATCTCGGCATGGAGCCCATCATCCCCGCCATGGTGCCCGAGGGGCGCCATCCCAAGGCCGTTCAAACGGCCTCCCTCCTGCGCCTCTGGGCCCGGCGCCTGGACCAGTCCCACGAGGAGAGCTCGTGGGGGTGGCGGTTGCGGCGGGCCGCCGTGGCCATGGAGCGCGTTCCCCACGACCCCGAAACCCTGGCCACCGAGGGGAACCTCCGGGTCATCCCGGGTTTCGACGAGTGGGTCGTGGAGTTCACCCTTTCCCTGTGGAACGGTGGGGAGCCCCTCGAGGGGGCCTGGCGCCGGTGGACGCGCCGGGGCAACGCGACGTGAGCCCACCGGATTGGCGACTCCTCACCCACGAGACCCACCGGGGCGCGCGCCACATGGCCCTGGACGTGGCCGCCCTCGAGGAGGCGGCTCGTGGGAAAAGCGTCGCCTCCCTCCGCTTCTACGCATGGGATCCGCCCTGCCTGACCCTTGGCCGGCATCAGCCTCTCGAGGCCGCCGACCTGGACTTCTGCCGGCGCGCCGGTATCGACGTGGCCCGGCGGCCCACCGGCGGGCGGGCCCTCCTCCACCACCTGGAGCTGACCTACTCCGTCGTCGCCCCAATGGGAGTGCCACCCCTTTCCGGCGGTGTGCAGGACGCCTACCGGACCCTGTGCAGCGCCCTGGTCGAAGCCTGCCGTGGCCTGGGAGTCGCCGCCGAGCTGACCCCCGGCGAGGTCAACCTCTCCCTCCCCGGTCCACGAACCACCATTCCCTGCTTCGAGGCCCCCGCCGGCGGAGAGGTTGTTGTGGCCGGGCGGAAGCTCATCGGCTCCGCCATGCGTGTCCACCACGGCCACATCCTCCAGCACGGCGCCATTCTCCTGGACTGGGACGGCGCCCTCCAGGCGGGTGCCATGGGTCTCCCCGATGACGCCACGCTCCGGCCCCACATCACCACGCTCCGCGCCGAGCTCGGCGCCGCCCCCCCGGTGGAGCAGGTCCAGCGGGCCATCGTCGAGGCCTTCCAGGCGACCCTCGGTATCACCCTCGAGCCCGGCGCCTGGAGCGCCGCAGAGCTCGAGAGGGCCGACGAGCTGGAGGCATCCTTCCTCATTCAGGGCACGACGGCCCGCTGATCGCGCGCTCCGATCGGGAGCTACTGCTCTGTTGCTCCGGCATCCGCTTCCTCGCGGGGTTCTTCCGGCCCGCGAGGAAGCGGGCGCCGGAGATCAGAGAACCCCAGCCGCCGTCTTACGCCGCCGAGGTCCCTGCCTCACCAACCCAGGATCCAGGCGAAGACCAGGGGGGCGACGATGGAGGCGTCGGACTCGATGATGAACTTCGGCGTGCCCGCCTCGAGCTTGCCCCAGGTGATCTTCTCGTTGGGCACGGCGCCGGAGTAGGAGCCATAGCTGGTCGTCGAGTCGCTGATCTGGCAGAAGTAGGCCCAAACGGGCACGTCCGTCCGGAGCATGTCCTGGTGGAGCATGGGCACGACACAGATGGGGAAGTCGCCGGCGATCCCGCCGCCGATCTGGAAGAAGCCGACCGGCGATTGGGGCGCCGTCTCGAGGTACCAGTTGGCCAGGGCCTCCATGTACTCGATCCCCGTCCGGATGACGGTCGGATCCTTGACCTTGCCCTCCATGTACCGGGCTGCAAAGACGTTCCCCAGGGTGGAGTCCTCCCATCCCGGCACGAAGATGGGAAGGTCACGCTCGGCGGCCGCCACGAGCCAGCTGTCGGCGGGATCGATCTCGTAACTATCCTCCAGGTCCCCCGAGCGAATCACGTCGTAGAGGAACTCGTGGGGAAAGCGGCGCGTCCCCTCGGCCTCGGCACGGACCCACCGCTCGATGATGACCCGCTCGACCCGCCGGAAGGCCTCCTCCTCGGGGATGCAGGTGTCCGTCACCCGGTTGAGGTGCCTCTCCAGGAGCTCCGCCTCGTCCTGGGGCGTCAGGTCCCGGTAGTGGGGGACTCGCACGTAGTGGTCGTGGGCCACCAGGTTGAAGAGGTCCTCCTCCAGGTTGGCGCCGGTGCAGGAGATGGCCTGGATCTTTCCCCGGCGGATCATCTCGGCCAAAGAGATCCCCAGCTCGCCGGTGCTCATGGCGCCGGCCATGGCCAGCAGCATGGAACCGCCCCCGTCCATGTGCTCTTCGTACGCCCGGGCGGCGTCCATCAGGGCGGCAGCGTTGAAGTGCCGGTAGTGACGCTCCATGAAGCGGGAAACGGGACCTCGTTCCATGCTGCACCTCCTTCCGTCCGGACCCGCCCGATGATAGCAGGGGAGCGGGTAGGTTAGGATGGCTCCGTGGCCGAGGCTTCCCCCCCCGAAGAGCGCTCCCGCATTCCCTGGTGGGTCGTCACCACCTACTTCGCCGAGGGCTTCCCCTACTCCCTGGTCCGGCAGATCTCCACGGTCTTCTTCCGCGACGCCGGCGCCAGCCTCCAGGGCGTGGGGCTGACCTCCCTCTACGGCCTGCCCTGGACCCTCAAATTCCTGTGGGCGCCCCTGGTGGACACCTACTCGACCAAGCGACGGTGGATCCTGGCGGCCGAGGCGGTCCTTCTGGGGCTGGTTCTCCTCCTCGCCGGCGTCTCCAGTCTTCCCTTGGCCCTGCCCCTGGCTGCCGTCGTCTTCTTGTTGCTTGCCTTCACCTCGGCCACCCACGACATCGCCATCGACGGCTACTATCTGGAGGCCCTGGACCGTCAGGGACAGGCCCGCTGGGTCGGCTTCCAGGCGGGCTCCTACCGGCTCGCCCTGATCGCCGGCGGAGGCGGCGTCATCGCCCTCTCGGGGTGGACTTCCTGGCCGTGGGGGTTCCTGCTGGCGGCTCTCATCCTCGGCGCCCTGCTAACGGCCCACACCCTGATCCTGCCCCGTCTGGAGACGCCGAAACGTCCGGCGATGGCCCTGCTGCGCTTCCTGGCGGCACCACGGACCGTGGCCGTGCTGGCCGCAGCGGCCGGCCTGACCGCCGGCGTGCGCTGGCTCCTGCTTCGTCCCGAGCTGGCCGGCTTCCGCCGGGTGACCGGAAGAATCTCCGTTCCCGGCTGGATCACGCTGGCCCTGTTCGCCGTCCTGGCCGCCGTGGCCATCCGCGCCCCGGCCCTCAGGCGCCGCCTCTACGCCTCGGACTCCACCTACGCCCTGGCCTTCATCGACTACCTGGACCAGCCCAGGGCCGGCTTGATCCTGGCCTTCGTGGCCCTCTACCGGACCGGCGAGTCCTTCCTGCTCAACATGGCCTACCCCTTCCTACGCGACATCGGCGTCTCCAGGGCGGCGTACGGCGTGGCCTACGGCACCTTCGGGATCGCAGCGTCCATCACGGGCGGCCTGATCGGAGGGGCCCTCATCGCGCGCTACGGGCTGAGGCGCTGCATCTGGCCCTTCGTGCTGGCCCAGAACCTCCTCAACCTGCTCTACATGGCCATGGCCTGGAAGTACCAGGCCATCTTCCAGCACCCGGAGCTGGGCCGCGCCGATCTTCGGCTGGTCACGGCCCTGATCGTCGCCGAGGCGTTCGGTGCCGGACTGGGGACCTCGGCCTTCATGGTCTTCATCATGCGAACGGCCCGTCCCACCTTCAAGGCCGCCCACATGGCCATCGCCACGGGGATCGCCACGGTCTCCTCGACCCTCGCCGGGGTTCTCTCGGGCTTCCTGGCGGCCGCCCTGGGATTCACGGTCTACTTCGGGCTGACCTTCGCCGCCACCATCCCCGCCATGATCCTCATCCCGTTCCTCCCCTACCTCGACCGCCCCCGGGAACAGCTGCCGCCGGCGTGACGATCTCGATCCACCCGGATCAAGCCTTGACGACGTTCTCCCTGGGATCCCGGTAAACGCCCCGCGTGTCGACGATCAGGGAGGCGTGCTCCGCCACGAGCTCGTAGTCCACGGCCCGGTGGTCGGTCACAAGGAGAATGACATCGTGCCCGGCGATGTTCTCCGGGGTCAGCGGCAGGGAGTCCAGAGGGGGAAGATCGGGCCAGGAGCGCATCCTGGGCAAGGAGGGGATGTGGGGATCGTGATACGACACCTCGGCGCCCAGGGCCATGAGCCGGGACATGAGCTCGAAGGCAGGGCTCTCCCTGGGGTCGTCGATGTCCCGTTTGTAGGCGATGCCGAGGATCAGCACCCTGGAGCCCTTGACGGCCTTCCTCCGGTCGTTCAGGGCGAGCAGGAGTTTCTCCACGACCCAGTGGGGCATCTCCACGTTGACCTCGCCGGCCAGCTCGATGAACTTGGTCGGCTGACCGTACTCGCGGGCCTTCCACGCCAAGTAGAAAGGATCCAGCGGGATGCAGTGACCGCCCCACCCCGGGCCCGGGTTGAAGCGCATGAAGCCGAAGGGCTTGGTCTCGGCGGCGTCCAGCACCTCCCAGACATCGACCCCCATGGCGTCGTAGACGACCTTGAGCTCGTTGACCAGGGCGATGTTGACGGCCCGGAAGATGTTCTCCACGAGCTTGGTCGCCTCGGCCGCCCGGGCCGTGGAGACCCGGACCGTACGGGCGATGGCCCTGGAGTAGAGGGCCTCCGCCAGGTCGCCCGAGACCGGATCGACGCCGCCGATGACCTTGGGAATGGTCGTCGTGCCGTAGTCGGGGTTGCCGGGGTCCTCCCGCTCGGGCGAAAACGCCAGGAAGAAGTCCTCGCCGCACCGGAGGCCCGACTCCTCGAGGATGTCCCGGATCAGCTCGTCGGTGGTCCCCGGGTAGGTGGTCGACTCCAGGACGACCAGCTGTCCCTGCCGGAGGCAGGGCTTGATCTGCCGCGCCGTCTTCTCCACGTAGCTCATGTCCGGCTCACGCTGGGGCGTCAGGGGGGTCGGGACACAGACAAGGATGGCGTCGGGCTCGCCCAGACGGAGAAAGTCGGAGGTCGCCTTGAGCCTGCCCTCACGAACCGTTCCGGCCAGACGTCCCCCGTCCAGGTGCTTGATGTAGCTCTCCCCCCGGGCAATGGATTCGATCTTGGAGGGATCGATGTCGAAACCCAGTACGGCAAAACCCCGCTCGGCGAACGCGATGGCCAGGGGCAGGCCAACGTAACCGAGGCCGATGATCCCGACGGTGGCCGTCCTGTCTTCGATCCTGTGAAGCAGCGAGCTCGCATGTTGGTTCATTGGGCGTCCACTCCGTAATAGTCCCGGTACCAGGAAACGAAGCGTTGGATCCCCTCATGGATGGGGGTGGCCGGCTGGAACCCAACGTCACGGGCCAGGTCGGACACATCGGCGTAGGTGGCCGGTACGTCGCCCGCCTGAAGCGGCAGCATGTTCTTCTCGGCCACCCGGCCCAGGGCCTCCTCGATGGCTGCGATGAAGTCCATCAGCTCCACGGGGTTGTTGTTTCCGATGTTGTAGAGCCGGTAGGGCGCCGGGCTCGAGCCCGGATCCGGGGCATCGCCGGACCAGTCCCGGTTGGGCTCCGGCACCCGGTCCATGACGCGCACGACCCCCTCGACGATGTCGTCGATGTAGGTGAAGTCCCGTTGCATGCGGCCGTGGTTGTAGACGTCGATGGGCCGCCCTTGGAGGATCGCCCGGGTGAACTTGAAGAGCGCCATATCCGGGCGGCCCCAGGGGCCATACACGGTGAAGAAACGCAGCCCCGTCGCGGGGATTCCGTAAAGGTGGGCGTAGGTATGGGCCATCAGCTCGTTGGCCTTCTTGGTGGCCGCGTAGAGGGAGACCGGATGGTCCACGTTGTCGTGGACCGAGAAGGGCATCCTCGTGTTGAGGCCGTAGACCGACGAGGAGGAGGCGAAGACCAGGTGCTCCACACCGTGGTGCCGGCAGCCCTCCAGCACGTTGAGGAAGCCGACGATGTTGGCATCGATGTAAGCCCTCGGCGCCTCGATGGAGTAGCGCACGCCCGCCTGGGCCGCCAGGTTGATCACGCGCCCAAAGGGATTCTCCGCGAACAACCGTTCCATCCCCTCTCGATCTTCCAGGCTCAGCTTCTCGAAGCGGAAGGCCGGGTACTCCTCGAGGATGGCGAGCCGGGCCCGCTTGAGCCCGGGATCGTAGTAGTCGTTGAGGTTGTCCAGGCCGACGACACGCTCTCCCCGGTCTAAAAGCCGGCGGGCCAGGTGGAAGCCGATGAAGCCGGCGGCGCCGGTGACCAGAATGCTCTTGCCGGGAGATGAGTTCACGGGGCCTCCCTCACCGGCCGATCAATCCCAGGAGATACTGGCCGTAGCCGCTCTTCTGCAAGGGCTCGGCCAGGTCGAGCAGCTCTTCGTCCGAGATGAAACCCATCCGCCAGGCGATCTCCTCGGGAGACGCTATCTTGAAACCCTGCCGGGCCTCGACGATCTGGACGAACTTGGACGCCTCGAGCAGCGAAGCGTGCGTGCCCGTGTCCAGCCAGGCGAAGCCGCGCCCCAGGATCTCCACCTCAAGCTCGCCCATCTCCAGATACCGGCGGTTGAGGTCGGTGATCTCCAGTTCGCCGCGGTCGGAGCGCTCGATGCTCCTGGTCAGTTCCACCACCCGATTGTCGTAGAAGTAGAGCCCCGTGACGGCGTAGTTGGAGCGCGGCTCGGCCGGCTTCTCCTCCAGGCTGAGGACGCGTCCGTTCTCGTCGAACTCGACGACGCCGTAGCGCTCCGGATCGTGCACCCGGTACCCGAAGACCGTCGCCCCCCTCTCCCGCGCGGAGACCTCCTGGAGCCTGCGGGAGAAGCCGTGGCCGTAGAAGATGTTGTCTCCGAGGATCAGGCAGACCGGGTCGTCGCCGAGGAACTCCTCGCCGATGAGAAAGGCCTCCGCCAATCCCCCCGGCGTCGGCTGCACGGCATACTCGAGCTGCAGTCCCCACCGGTGTCCGTCTCCCAACAAACGTTGGAACTGAAGCTGATCTTCGGGCGTCGTGATGATCAGGACCGTGCGGATCCCCGCCAGCATGAGGACGCTGAGGGGGTAGTAGATCATCGGCTTGTCGTAGACGGGCATCAGCTGCTTGCTGACGGCAATGGTCAGGGGGTGAAGCCGCGTGCCGGCGCCACCCGCCAGGATGATCCCCCGCCGCATTCCTCAGGCCTCCGCCTTCTTCTTCTTCCGCCGGCGCTTCTTGCGGCCCTCCACACCCTCCGGCTCTTCACCGTAGCCGTAGTGATAGTAGGCGTAGTAATAGTTGTAATAATAAGTGCTTCGTTCCACATCCACGTCGTTGAGCACGAGTCCGGGCACGCGGGCGCCCGCCCTGCCGAGCTGCCGGAGGGCGTTGGCGATGACGGTGCGCTTGACCGTGCCGTAGCGAACGACAACGAGCACAAGATCCACCAGGCGGGAGCAGATGACGGGATCCGTGACCGAGGTAACCGGCGGCGTGTCGATGACGATCCAGTCGTATCGTGTGCGCGCGTCGTCCAGCATCCGCTGGAAGCTGGCCTTGCCAAAGACCTCGGGCGGGTTGGGCGGGAGGGGCCCCGAGGTGACGACGTCGAGGTTGGGGAGGTCCGCCACGGTGTGGATGACCTCCCGGACCTCGCGCTCCCCGAGAACGACCGAGGTCAGCCCGCGGACGTTCTTGGCGCCCAGCATCTTGTGGAAGCGCGGCTTCCGCAGATCGGCGTCGATGACCAGCACCTTGCTCCCGCCGGCGGCCAGGGCCTTGGCCAGGTTGAAGGCCGTCGTCGTCTTGCCCTCCTTGGGCGCCGCCGAGGTCACCATCAGGATCTGGGGGCCTTCCTCCCGGGCCGCCATCATGACGGCCGTGCGTAACGACTGGTACACCTCGCGGGCCACGTGTGTCGTGTCGTCCGTGAACCTGGGCACGGCCGCCAGGGTCTCGATTCCGAGATGTCTCTCGGCATCGTCCGGCGTCCGGATCGTCTGATCGATGTAATCCAGACCAAGCACGAGCCCGACTCCCAGGAAGAGACCGAGCACCAGGGAAAGGGCCAGCGTACGGCGCGGGTTGGGCCGGAACGGCGCCGTTGGGGGCTTGGCCGGATCGATGACCCGTACGTTGTTGAGGGAGGCCGACGAGGAGATGTCCGTCTCCTTGGAGCGCCGCAGCATCTGCTCGTAGAACGCCTTGTTCTGTTCGTATTCGTGCTGAATCTTCTCGTACTCGAGGTTCTGCTTGGACAGGTTGATGGACTGGTCCCGCAACTGCTGAAGCGCCCTGTACAGGGAAGCCTCCCGGGCCTTTCTGATCTGGTAGTCCGTCTGGAGGCCATTGATGATGGTCTTGATCTGCCGCTGGATGCGATCCTCGACGCTGGCGATCCGTGACCGGAGCTCCTTGATGACCGGATGCCCGGACTTGTAGGTCCGGAGCTTGTCGGCCAGCTCCACCTCGAGGTCATCCAGCTTCTGCTTCAGCTGCTGGATCGTCGGATCGTTGAGGACGTCGGGCAGGGTCGCCCGGGAGAGTGTCGAGACGTCGAGACCGCGCAGGGCCGCGATCTTGGTCTCCAGCTTGATGCGCTCGGCCTTGGCCTTGGCGTACTCCGTGGTCAGCGTGTTGACCTGCTCGGTGATGACGTTCTTGTCCTGGTCCCCGACGAGAAAGGACTCCTCGTTCTCCTTGAAGGAGATCAGCCGCTGCTCGGACTGCTCCAGCTGCTGGCGGAGGGGATTGAGTTTCTCGCTGATCACCTCGTAGACCTTGCGGGTCCGGTTGAGGTTGTCCTCGATGTTGATGGCGATGTACTCCTGGACGTAGACGTTGAGCCATTCGGCGACCTTGTTGGGATCGGGACCGACCAAGGAGAGTTCCAGAATGTTGGTGTCCTTGACGTTCTCCACCTTGAGGCTGCCCAGGAGCATGGCCGCCGGGTCGCCCCCCTCGGCGACCTCAGGGTTGCCCTTGAGCCCCAGCTTTTCGGCCACACGTTCTGCCAACCGGTGGGTCTGGAGGACCTGGGTCTGGTCCTTGACGTACTGCTGGAGCTCCCACCAGCTCGGACCACCGTAGACCTGGCTCTTGATGATCTGGGGCGCCTGTTCGAAGGCGATCCGCGTGGTCGCCCGGTACATCTTGGTGGTCGTGAACGCCCAGGCGCCGCCGGCCAGGATGCAGACGAGCACGACGGCGGCGATGATCCACTTTTGCCGCCACAGGAGATCGACATACTCCATGATGTTGATCTCGGGCTCGGACTCCTCGCCGAACCAGACGCCTTCCGGTGCCGGCCCGTCCCAGGGAACGGGCGACCCCCCCAACCGTTCGTTTGGCCCCGCGGGCCGGAATGGCAATCTCTCCGTCATGGTCGTCTCCTGAATGGACCCCAAGGCCCGTGAGCGAAAAGTGTAACAGGAATCACGGATCCCTTCGCACCGGCACGTTCAGGTGCTCGAAGTCCGCGGCCGCTCTGGTGGGGGCGGACAAGGCCATCCGTGCTCCCGATCAACGGTGAACCACCGCCAGGACGTTGAGGTCCACCTCGACAGAGCGCCGGCTCCGGAGGAAGTCCACGAGGATCTTGGCACGCTGCCCACCGCGCAGATAGCCGCAGAACACCCCCTCGAAGCCCTTGAGCGGTCCACCCACCACCCGAACTCTCTTCCCCCTCGGGATCTCCTGGCTGAAGTCCTCGGGAATCATGTAGCCACGATCCCCCTCCCGGACCCTGAGACCATCGATGAAGTTCTGGTCCACCATGGCGAGATCCCGACCGAAACGCACGGGGGCCAGAACTCCCGGACAGAACCGGACGGCATTGAGCTGGCGTTCCGGATCGGCGGCCACGAAGATGTAACCGGGAAAGAGCGGAACCGGTCCCCGTGGCGCCCGTCGGTGCCAGCGGGGCTCCAGGAACATGGGGCAGTACGGCTCCACTTGCCGCTGCTCCAAGTGTGAGACGGCGACCCGCTCCTGCTTGCTCTTCGTCCGGAGAACGAGCCAGCTCCGCGCAGCTGAACCCTCCGGCTCAGGGTATGTCGACCTTGCCGCCATGGTGGCGTATTATGGGCACCCCTTTCACCAAGCGTCAAGGGGGTTGACAGCGCGAGTCAACTAGTTTAGAATATTCTTGAATGGTTATAGGTCGATATGAACCGGCCATTCACTCCCAAAGATCCAATAGGAGGGATCATGAGTGTTCAGACACTGACAGTCGACAACATCAACGAGATGATCGCGAACAACGACATCGTCATCATCGATTTCTGGGCTTCCTGGTGCGGTCCCTGCATGGCCTTCAAACCCGTCTTCGAAAAGGCCTCCGAGGAGCATCCCGAGATCACCTTCGCCTCGTGCAACACGGAGGAGCAGCAGGAGCTGGCGGCCATGTTCCAGATCCGCTCCATTCCGACGCTGATGGTGTTTCGCGAGCAGATTCTCGTTTTCGCCCAGCCGGGCATGCTGCCGGCCGAGGTCCTGGAAGACCTGATCCAGAAGGTCAAGGATCTCGACATGGACGAGGTCCGCGCCGAGGTCGAGAAGCAGCAGGCCAAGACCGCCTCCGCCTAGACGCTCGCCCATCCGAGCTCGGGAGAGTCCCGAGAGCTCAAGGAGGCGAAGACGGCCCCATCCGGTCAGCTGGAGCATCCCCGATCGCAGCAGAGGGTGTTTGGATCCTGCGGGCTACCCGGTGTTCTGCATGCCGCGGGCGATTCCTCGCACGGTGGATTTGATGGCACGTTCCAGCTCGGCGTCCCGGCGCCCACCCTCCCGCCAGCGGCGCAGCAGGTCCACCTGCAGCATGCTCATGGGATCGACGTAGGGGTTGCGGAGCCGGATGGAACGGCGGAGGACCGGCTCGTGTTCCAGGAGCTCGTCCGTCCCCTCGAGTCGGAGAATCAGCTCTCGGGTTCTCTCGTACTCCCGGGCGATCCGCGGAAACACACTGCGGCCGGCCGCCCCGGCCAGCTCCGCGTACCTTGCGCCGATCTCCAGATCGGCCTTGGCCAGCACCATCTCCACGTCGGCGAGGAGGTTGGCGAAGAAGGGCCAACGAACCGCCATGTCGCGGAGAACCTCCTCGCCATGATCTCGCAAGGCCGCCTCGAGACCGCTGCCGACCCCGTACCAGCCGGGAAGCAGGTGGCGGTTCTGGACCCACGAGAAGACCCAGGGGATGGCCCGCAGGTCCTCGATCCGGCTGCCCCCGCTCCGCGACGCGGGCCTCGAGCCGATCTGCAGCCGCTCGATGACATCGATGGGCGTCGCGCTGCGAAAGTACTCGAAGAACAGCTCTTCCTCGTAGACAAGTTCCCGGTAAGCCTCGCGTGAGACCGTGGCCACGGTGTCCATGGCCGACGTCCATTCCGGCCGGGGAGCCCCATCTCCGGGATCCTTCAGGGCCGCCTCGAGGACGGCACCGGTCATCAGCTCCAGCGTCCTCAGGGCGATGCCCCGCAATCCGTACTTGGCGTGGATGATCTCCCCCTGCTCGGTCACTCGCAGCCGGCCCCGAACGGCTCCCGGCGGCTCGGCGAGGATGCCAGCCCGGGGCTTGCTGCCCCCCCGGCCAACCGTGCCGCCTCTGCCGTGGAAGAGGGTCAGCTCGACGCCGGCGGCCCGGGCCGTCTCCGAAAGATCCCGCTCCGCCCGGTAGAGGGCCCACCGGGAGGCCGCGATGCCAGACTCCTTGCTGGAATCCGAGTACCCCAGCATGACCACCTGCCGGTTGCCCCGTCGTTCCACGTGGGAGCGGTAGAGCGGCTCCGACAGCAGCTCACCGAGACTCCTGCCGGCCCGCTCCAGGTCGGGGACCGTCTCGAACAGGGGCGCCACGTCCAGGGGAACCTCGCCGCCGGGCCCCACAAGACCCACCTGCCGGGCAAGAAAGAGAACGGCCAGGGCGTCGTCGGCGCCCTGGGCCATGGAGATGATGTACGCGCCGATGGCCGGGGCGCCGAACTCCGCCCTGGCCCGGCCGACGGCCCGGAAAACCTCCACCGTTCTCTTCGTCTCCTCGTCCAGCGCCACCGGTGCGACCCGGCTCTCTGATTCCATGGCCTTCCTGAGAATCTCCAGCCGCTCGCTCCGTGAACGTTCCGGGAAGGTCCTTTCGTCCAGAAGCGCGGCGACGGCCCGACGGTGCACGGAAGCATCCTGACGGATGTCCAGGGCCACCATATGGAAGCCGAACACCGCCACCCTCCGCCGAAGCCGGCGAACGCGGAACAGCCCGGCATGGTGCCCGGCATTGCGCTCCAGGCTGCGGGCGATGATGTCCAGGTCTTCCAGGAGCTCGCCGACATCCCGGTAAGGAGGGGCCTCTCCCGAGCGGGCCCCTGTGGCTTCCAGCCGCGCCCACATGTGCCACAGCAAGACCCTGTAGGGCATGTCTCGATGCCGGGACGGTATCTGGGCATCCACTGCCGGCGCGGCCAGGGCCGACCGCTTGCACCGTTCCAACACCTCGGCGTCGACGCCGACCCGGGAGGTGGACTGACTGAGATGGCGGTACAGCTCCCGAAGCTCTTCGGCGTACCGCCCGAGTACGAGCTGACGCTGCCGCTCGAGGGTGGCGATGATGGTCCGGGGACCGACGTTGGGGTTCCCATCCATGTCACCCCCGACCCAGGAACCGAAACGGAGGATGGGATCGCGGGAGCCTCGCCGCTCCTCGAAGCCATACGCCGAGGCCAGTGCAGCGTCCAAAGACTCCTCCAGCACCGGGGCCACCCGGTAGAGAACGCTGGTCACATAGAACAGCACGTGCTCCACCTCGTCCCCCACCGTCCGTCCGGTGCCGGGATGCTCGGCCGTCTGCCAGAGGGTCGTCACCTCCTCCCGGAGCCTGCTGGCCAGGATCCCGTCCTCCGGTCCCGTCCGTGCCGGCCTCTCCATGCGCTCGAGGAGGATCCTGGCGATCCGCCGTTCCTTGGACAGGATCGTCCGGCGAACGGCCTCCGTCGGGTGCGCCGTGAACACGGGCTCCACACGAAGGCCCGCCAGGGCATCCAGGACGCGATCCAGGGGGGCGCCGGAATCCTTCAACCCCCGGACCACCGCCTCCAGGCTCCCCGGCTGGGGTCGCCCGGACGCCAGGTAGCGGCGACGCCTCCGGATCCGGTGCACCCGCTCCCCCATGTTGACCAGGGCGAAGTAGGCGGAGAAGGCACGGGTGACCTCGGCCGCCCGTCGGGCATCCAGGCCCTCGAGGATCCGCCGCAGCTCCCCGGCCGCCGCAGGGTCACCCCTGCGCCGGCGCCGTGAGGCCACCCGGGCCGCCTCGACGATGGAAAACAGCTCCTCACCGCCCTGCTCCCGGAGGACATCACCGAGCAATGCGCCGAGACCGCCGACGTCCCGTTTCAGCAGCGCCCAGTCCTCCAACAGCTCCGCGCCGTCCTCCAGATGGCTCATCTGCCCCTCCCGTGATCGTGCTCCCCATGGTAGCGCTCCCGCTCCAGGGCCGCGAGGCGGGTTTCGGCCTTTTCTACGGCACGCCCGGACTGCTATGCTTGGCTGTGATGCGAAGTGGAGGCAAGGCCAAGCGTGCGATCGTCGTCGACGACTCACCCCTTCAGTGCGCCGTCTGGCGCCGCTTCCTTGAAGACCGGTACGGTGATCGCGTCGAGGTCGAGACCTATACCGATCCCCGCGAAGCCGTTCAGCACCTCACGCCGGACATTGATCTCATGCTCCTGGACTGGGAGATGCCGGAAATGGATGGCCGCGACGTGCTTGAGGAGGCCCGGGCCCGGGGCGTCAACCTCAAGCGGGTCATCATCACATCCGCCCACCCAGCCGAGGAGCTTCACGAGAACTTCGACGGCACCGGCTGTCTGGCCGTCATCGAGAAGGCCGAGCCTGAACAGCAGGCGGCCTTCATGATGATCCTGGACTCCATCATGAAACGCTGACCGGGCCGCGCACGGCCCTGGCGGGTCTCCCCCGAACGGCCAGGAGAACTTTCCACGGCACTGCAACGTATTAAGGTGTGGGAGGTCAAGATGTTCGAGCTTGCAGTCTTGATGGTGTTGTTCCTCGCCGGAGCAGTGATCGTCACGACCCTGGCCGTTGTGGTGGGTTTGCTGAAACTGGTCTTCAAGCTCTTGCTGATCCCCTTGGCCATCGCGGGTTGGTTCATCAAGGCGATCTTCGGCATCCTGGCCGCGGCGGCCCTCCTGATCGTCCTCGGGCCCATCGTGCTCGGCCTGGGCCTCGTGGTGCTATTGCCCATGCTCCTGCTGGCGAGCCTCGTCTGGGGCGCCGTTTCCGTTCTGTCGCCAGCCTGACCCGTCCACCCCGGGCCCCGTTCTCGGCCAGCCTCTCTGTCCGTTCAGCGCTTCCGCGAGTAGGTCCCCATGGTCTGGGTTTCTCCCAGCACATGACCCTTCATGGCGCTCAGCAGCCCAGCCTTGTCCGTCGAAGATGGCAGGTCGAAGGTCGTATCCAGCGCGTACAGCTTGAAGAAGTAGCGATGGGTCCCCGAGGGTGGAGCAGGTCCACCGTAAGAGGTGCGGCCCCAGCTGTTCCGGCCCTGGACGGCGCCAACCGGTACGGAATCCGCCGGTATCATGGCCGTATCCGGGGGAACGTTCCACATGACCCAGTGGACCCACGTGCCCATGGGAGCGTCCGGGTCGTCCACGATCAGCGCCAAAGATCTGGCGCCCTCCGGCACGCCCCGGATCTTCAGGGGGGGATTGACATCCCGTCCATCGGCCGTGAACTCGGCCGGGATGGGTTGACCCTCGTCAAAGGCCGGCGAGCTGATCTGGAATGGAACCACGGTAGCCTCCTTTCCCGGCTGCCCCGCAGCCGCCTCTCCCGTGGGCGCCGACAGCGCACGGCCGCAGCCGCCCGTGCCCGGCGCCACCGCCAATGCAACGGCCGCCGCAAGAAAACCTGTGACGAAACGACGAAGACCAACAACGGTATCGTTCACCGTGCACCTCCCGCTTCGGGCCGGGCGCCTGCCGGAACCCGGCGCGGCCTCCACGGAAAAACTGTACCACCGTCGCCACGGTATCCAGTGGGACCATGGTGCACACAACACCCTGTTTCCTGGAGGTGGGACATGGCCTCCCCCACATTCCGGTTCGGACCGTCCAGTGCTCACGTCTCCCGGTCATCTTGGCGGAGGAAGATTTCCCGGCGGGGGGTCGGGGGTGGAACGCCTTCGGCGTCGAAACGCAGCTTGATCGTACGCGTCAAGTCGCGGAAGACGGTCCAGTAGTCCTTGGTCGCCGCCCACGGCCTGGCGACGAACTCCAGACCCGACTCGGTGACCCGCTGAAGCCGGATGACTGGGGACGGCTCTTCCAGCACCTTGGGATGGGAGGCGATCTCCTCCTGCAGGATCCGCTCCACCCGCTCGACGTCGGCCTCGTACCCCGTGAAGAGCGTCAGGTCCACACGGCGGGTCTCACGGGCCGTCCGGTTGGTGATCACGCTCCCCCAGACCATCCGGTTTGGAATGATGTGGCGCTGGTTGTCGAAGGTGTCGATGGTGGTGGAGACGACGCTGACGCGGATGACCTTTCCGAAGACCCCGGCGGTCTCCACGGCGTCGCCCACGTCGAAGGGCTGGTAGATGAGGATCATCATGCCCGCCGCGAAGTTGGAGAGGGTGTCCTGGAGGGCGAAGCCCACGATGAATCCGGCGATCCCCAGCCCGGCGAGGATCGGCCCCACCCTGACTCCCGATTGGGAAAGCGCCACGACCACACCGATGATGAGGATCCCATTCCTCGTGGACGTCACGACTGTCCCCCGGAGGAGCTGGGGCATCTGGGCTCCCGGTCGATTGATGGTCCTGCGGACCAGGGCGGCCACCAGACGCGCCACGACCCAGAAGATCAGAATGATCACGAGGAAGACGACAACCCGGAAAATGAACAGGGGGGCCAGGGTGACGATCCGCTCCTTGGCCTGCTTGAAGGCGTCCAGAACGAGACCGACGGCCACCCGCCTGTTGAGCATGCCCACGGACGCGGCGCCCGTGGACTGGATGAGGAGTTTCTTGAACCGGTCCACCTCCAGACCTCGGCGCTCTCCCAGCTCGACCAGGTCCGTCAGGTCGCGGACAGCCCTGTGTTGGACCTCTTCCAGCGATGGAAGCTCGGTCTTGAGTGCGGCGACCTCTTCGGGACCGGCCTCCCCGATCTTGGCCTTCAGGGCCTTGAGCTTCTCGGTGCTGACCTTCAGTTCGCCGGCCACGCGCTCGAGACGCTCCCCGAGAAGACGGTCCAGCTTGGCGAGATCCTTCTTGACGTCGATTCCCAGCATCTGCTGATAGTCCGTGAGGACGAGGATGCTCCGGTACGCACCGTTGAGGGAGTCGCTCAGGGTGGTCAGCTTCCGCTCCTCGGCCAGCCGTTCCTCCGCCGGGGCCTTGCGCACGCCATCCGTCTGCCGCTGGACGGCATCCCTGTCCCGCTTCATGTTCTGCCAAAGGAGCCGTCGGGCGGAGCGGAGAATCTTCCGGGCGACCTTCTTCGGCTTCTCCGACGGGAGTTCCTGGGCATCCAGCTCCTCGATGACGTCCATGAGTTCACCCAGACGTTTCTTGAGCGTGCCGACACGCAGATCGATCTGGGCATCGATGATCTGGAGCTCCTCCATTTCCCTGGTCTTCACGCGCTGTCTGAGAAGGTCCTCGATGACGGTCCAGCTCTCCTCGGTCCTGGCGGCGATTTCCGCCGCCTGCTCTTCCAGCGTAAGCTCCACCGGCGTGGCGGTGGCAGCGGGGATCGGCTCGCCGGCCGTTGGCACGGGCGTCTGGGCCCGGGCCGGGGAAACTCCCATGAGCACGCCCATGAGGAGCGCCGTTCCGGTGACCGTCTTGAGACGACAGTTCATCTTCCAACACATTCCGACCTTTCCGGCAACCGGTTCAGAGTGCTTTCCCACGTGCATCGTCTTGACTCCCTGGCCTCATGGTACGCCATCCCTGCACCTTGCGGGAACGGAGCACCAGGTGCAGGGCTTCCCTCGCAGTGCGCGGCACGACCTGCCGATTCCCTCCGCCGTGACCGTTCCGGTCCTGGAATGTCCGATGTCTGTACCGTGTTATATTGTGAAAGATGAACATACAATCAACGACCGACCACAAGGAGCTTCCCATGAAGAACATCGTGTCGAATTGGAAATCCCTGATCCTGTCCGCGCTCGTCATGACGCTGCTGGCGATTCCGTCGGGAGGCCCGGCCGTGGCACAGGAATCCCCGGCTGCAGAACCGGGCGGGCAGCAACGGCTCTCCATCCCGGGAAGCCTTGTCCGGGTCGTCTCCAACGACGAGG
Source organism: uncultured Thermoanaerobaculia bacterium (assembly GCA_964641295.1). Classification (GTDB taxonomy): domain Bacteria; phylum Acidobacteriota; class Thermoanaerobaculia; order Thermoanaerobaculales; family Sulfomarinibacteraceae; genus JAADFK01. The sequence goes on along the minus strand of CAZXNA010000018.1, from coordinate 4,062 downwards.
GCTACGTGATTCTCGGCTACTCCGTGGCCAACGCCTCGGTCGGCCAGGAGTGGATGCTCCTGGAGGTCGGCCTCACCACTCAACAGAAGGTCAAGGCAACCCTGACCCGGAATGACTTCTCCGTGATCACCCCCGATGGGAAAACCATCCCCTTGGCCAGCCAGCAAGAGTACAACGCCGCGGGCGGCAAGCTGCGCTCCCTCAACGCCAGGGCCAACATTCAGCGACAGTCCATCAACTACTTCCCGACCTGGTCCAAAGATCCGTGCCGCGTCGGGTTCTTCTCGGACACCTCCCAGAAGGTCCGGATGATGACCCACGACCAGGTCTCCCTCGATTGGCGGCGCGCTTGCCTCGGACGCCTCTACTTCCACCTCCCGGAGAAAATCCAGTACGGCCAGTACTACCTCCAGGTCAAGTTCCCCGGCAGCGTCATCCAGGTTCCCTTCCGGATCATGACCAAGGAAGAGCTCAAGGAGGCCACGGAGAAGTTCAAGGAGGCGCAGAAGGAGGCCAAGGCCAAGGCGAAGCAGGAGAAGAAGTAAATCGGGCTCTTTGAAAGAACAACCGGCCCGGGAACCCCCCGGGCCTTTTCATTTGCCTCGGCCACCCAACGAATTCAATTCCCCTCCCACCTCCCCTCTCCACTTCCCAAGGTCTCCCCCATCTCCCCGGCTCCAACATGAGCCCCGACGACCGACGGGGAAGAGAAATGAACTCCAGGACGCGAAGGCGCCGGGACACCAGGGGAAAGTGTATGAGCGGGAAGGAGATTCCCGGGGTTGTCGTTGATCCCGCCATGATGAACGTCAGATCGAGCTCTTCAACTCCGATCTTTGCGTCTCCGCACCGTGGCGACCTTGCGTTGAATCCCTCCTCCAGGGCAGGGCGTGTGCCCCTGTCCCCCAGCTCCCCCTCTCGGACAACATCCCCCAAACGATCCGGGTTAGAATGCCGCCACACCGGCCTTACCCCGGCCGGTTGAACGGGAGGTTCCCATGGCACAGAAGATCAGGACCCGTGTGACCGACCTGCTGGGCATCGAGCACCCCATTCTCCAGGGTGGCATGATGTGGGTTTCACAGCCCGGGCTCGTGGCAGCCGTTTCTAACGCCGGCGCCATGGGAATCCTGACCGCCCTGACCTTCGGCACGCCCGAGGGACTTGCCCAGGCCATCGACGAGACCCGCCGGCTGACGGACCAGCCCTTCGGCGTCAACCTGACTTTCCTTCCGACCCTCAAGGCGCCCGACTACGGCGGCTTCATCGATGTCATCGTCGACAAGAAAATCCCCCTGGTGGAGACCGCCGGACGCAACCCCGAGCCCTACATGGAGGCCATCAAGGCCGGAGGTGCCCTGGTGGTCCACAAGTGCACGGCGGTCCGCTTCGCCAAGAAGGCCGAGTCCATCGGCTGCGACATGGTCAGCATCGATGGCTTCGAGTGCGCGGGCCACCCCGGTGAGGACGACGTCACCTCCCTGATCCTGGTTCCCCGCACCGTGGACGAGATCTCCATCCCCGTCATCGCCTCGGGCGGCTTTGGGGACGGCCGCGGCCTGGCGGCCGCCCTGGCCCTGGGCGCCGAGGGGATCAACATGGGGACCCGCTTCGTCGCCACCGCCGAAGCGCCCATCCACGAGGGGATCAAGCAGGCCCTGGTCCAGGCAACCGAGACCAACACGACCCTCGTCATGCGTACCCTCAAGAACTCGGAGCGCGTGCTGCGAAACGCATGGGCCGAGAAGGTCCTCGAGCGCGAGTCCCAGGGCGCCACCCTCCCCGATCTGATCCCGCTGCTCAAGGGCGAGCACGGTCTCAAGGCACTCAAGGAGGGCGATGCCAACCACGGCCTCCTGGCCGCCGGCCAGGTGGTCGGCCTGATCCACGACATCCCGACCGTGGCGGAACTGATCGACACGATCGTCGGCGACGCCGTCGACATCATGGGAACCCGCCTCCCGGGAATGCTCGTATAGGGCCCCGGTTCCCACCATCATCGGAAGAAGACGCGCCAGGCGGCACGTGCCATGCCCTCGCGTTTACTGCAGCGCGCGGCAATGGGCGGTCGCACTCCAATGAAGACGCGAAACCCGGCTCCGCGCGGGAAGGGCGGAGAGAAGCTCGTGCGCAGGCGGAAGATCGGAGGCGGCAGAACCCGACGGTTCGCTACGTTCTCGCCGGAGCCGGCTCGATCCCCAGCTCCCGCCCGATGTGCCGTAGGATCTGCTCGGAGACGGTCTTGTCCCCGACATTCCCGACTCGTATCTTGACCTCCGTCGAATGGAAGTCCACGGCTTTGAGCTTGATCCTGACCTTCGTACCGTCGGCCATCATCCCCGTCACCGTCCCCTTGAGCTTGTCCGCCGTCGAGCCCACGGCCGTCAGCTCCAGGTTCTCCAAAGCCTTGCGGGAGGCCGTCTCCACGTCGGGCAGCGCCGCCGCAACGGTCGCCTTGACCTCACCGTTGACCCAGACGTAGGTCGCCCCGGCGGCGGCTCCCACGGCCGCCACCGCACAGCCACCCAATGGAACCAGCAACAACAACGCAAAAAGCCGCCTCATCATGCCAAAAAGGTACTGCGGTCCCGCCCACCTGTCCAGGGGGAATACCGCTCCCCGCTCCCCCCTGCCTCCTCGCTCCTCCTCTTGTGCCTCCTCACCCCCCCCTCCCCTTGCGCACCACGTCCTCCCCGGGGACAATCCTCGCGGGAGGTGGAGCATGGAGGAACGACTGACGGGGGCGGAGCTCGGGCGGCTGATCCATCGCGTGTTCAAGCCGGGTGCGGCGGACCGTTTCGTGGCGGTTCTGGTGGACCTGCCCGACGGGGAGCTCCCGGACAACCCGCGCTGGGAGCGACGCCGGCAGATGGCCGCCGAATGGGTCCGGAACCTCCGTCGGGAGGGCTTGGCCCTGGGGCTGGCCTACGACCTCGTGCTCTACCGCAACGCCCGGCGCAACAACGCGGACCTGCCGCCGACCGCTGTCCTCTGGGAGCCGGACATCCCCCTCCCGGCCTCCGCCGGCCAGCTGGATCCCTCGCAAGCCGTGCCCTTCGAGGAGGTCTTCCGGTCCCATACAATCCTCCTGGCCCCCACGGAGCTCTCGGCAACGGCACCCCTGAAGCTGGCGGCGCGGTCCTTCGGGTTCCGTGCGGCCACCATGCCCGGCTTCTCCCCGGCCATGATCCCCGCACTGCGCCTGGACTACGTGGAGATCAACCGCCGCGTCCAGATCCTCAAGGACCTCCTGGACAGGTCCCGGGGAGCGACCATCCGCTTCGCCGTTGACGGCGCTGCCGACGTCACGCTCCACCTGGACCTCCGACACCGGACGGCCCACGCTTCGGGCGGGCTGCTTCACGAGCCCGGAACCGCCGGCAACCTCCCTTCGGGCGAGGCCTACATCGTCCCCTACGAGGGGGAGGTTCCCGGCGATCCCAGCAGCAGCGAGGGGGTGCTGCCCGTGGAGCTGGACGGCGAGATCGTCCTCTACCGCGTCGAGGCCAACCGCGCCATTGCCGTGGAGAGCACGGGGCCCGTCTCCCAGCGTGAGGCCCGGCGGCTGGAGGAGGAGCCAGCCTACGGCAACCTGGCCGAGCTGGGCCTGGGCGTGCTGTCCGACTTTCGTATCCGGCCCGTCGGGGAGGTCCTGCTGGACGAGAAACTGGGCCTGCACATCGCCTTCGGCCGCTCGGATCACTTCGGCGGCCAGGTGGGCGCCAGGGACTTCTCCACCCCGAGGCCGTGGTCCACCAGGACCGCGTCTACATCCCCGGGTTGCAGCCCCACGTGGGGATCGCCGCCGCCGACCTGGAGATGGAGGACGGCACGGCCACTGCGCTGATGCGGGACGGCCGCTACACCGTCGCCTTTTCCTGATCCGGAACCGTCCTTCAACGGAGGAACTCCAATGCGCCGTCCACTGCTCGCCGCCCTCGTCCTGACCGCCCTTCTGGCAGCTCCCGTCCTGGCAACGGATCCGTGGGAGTACCACCAGCGGCTCGGAGAGCGCCTCTTCGCCTACGGCCGGACGGCCCAGGCCGAGGCGGAGCTCAAGAA
>CAZXNA010000017.1:0-37717 GCA_964641295.1 uncultured Thermoanaerobaculia bacterium | reverse complement strand
GTTTGGTGTGTCGGTTGGGGGCGCTGTGGGCGTGGGTTTGGGTGCGGTGGTGGGTGCCGGCGGGGTGTGGGGGGGGGGGTGTGGGGGCGGGGGGGGCGTGGTGGTCGGCGGCGGTGTGTGCGGCGGCGTCGGCGTCGTACGCGTGTTCGGCGGCGTCGGCGTGGCCGTGGGCGTCGGCGTGTCCGTCGGCGTCGGCGTCGGTGTTGCCTCGGCGTAGGAGACGCTGCTGTCGACCACGCAGGTCAGCGGCGTCGCCGTCCCGTCCTGCACCTCAAAGGTCAATTCGACCTCGTAGTCGCCGTAGAGGGGCACCGGTGCGTGGTTGAAGTCCACACGCCAGTCCTTCTCGCGATAGACGTCCAGGAGCCTCGAGTCCACTTTGCTGGAGTCCACGGGCGAGCTGCTGTAGTTCCCCGGATCGTAGCGCGACGTCATGAAGGTGAACCAGTTGACAACTTCGTTACTCTGGTTCTTTGCCCAGACGAAGCGGGTGTGGATCAGCTTGACGGGGTACTGCGTCTGGTTCCGGACCTTGGCCCGCATCCTGTCCGAGGTGTCGCTGTCCCGGTGGAGCCCCGTCTTGATGAAGAGGTCGCTGCAGTCGGGTGTCGGCAGCGGCTCGGCCTTGAGCCACTCCTGCGGGATGGCCTCCCACGTGCCGTCGGGCCTGGTCCAGTAGAGCCGGGCGACCGCGCCACCGGATCTCTCGTAATACTCGTACTTGATGGGGTAGAGCTGGCAACCGTTCATGGTGATGGCGCTGCTGCAGTGCCAGGTGGGAGCCTGGTTGACCCAGCTGTTGATCACCCTGACGTTGTTGACCCAAAGCCTGGAGCCATCGTCCGTTTGGACGCAGAAGGTGTAATCGCCGTCTCCGGGCGGCATCACCCAGCCCTCCCACCGGACGGAGAAGTTGTTCTTCCTGACGTTGGGATCGGGCCGGCCGCTTCCCCAGTTGAAGTCCACCTGGGGATCGATCCGGACCCGGCGCAGGGTGTTGAAGTTCCTGCCGTCGTAGTAGGTCCCGCGAAGACCCTCGTTGGGGCCGATGCAGGGGGTCGGCGTCGGGGTCGGGGTCGGCGTCGGGGTCCAGGTGGGGAAGGCCGCCGGCGGCGCGCAATCCTGGTGCCGGCGCTCCTCGGTCATGTTGACGTAGATGAGCCAGTCGTTGTCCTCGTCGCCGTCCATGTCGGGATCCTTGGTCCCGTCCATGTCGTAGTCCTCGTTGGCGGCGTCGGCCGTTCCGTCTCCGTCGTAGTCCGGCGCGGAGGTGCACTCGGGGCACGAGCTCTCCGCCACCACCGTCGGCGAGGTCGGATCGCTCGTCAGCTCCAGGTAGGCCCGGCGCTGCCAGCGCCTGTACAGGCCGCCGCCCAGGTTCTCGACCCAGGTTCCGTCACACTGGGGACCGGGGGTGGTGCACCGCCGGAAGCTCTGGATATAACGGTTGGCCGGGAACTTGTACGTGTCCGTCGATTGACCGAAGTAAATGGGAAGCAGGTCGAAGCGCAGCTTGTCCTGGATGTTGGGAAAGCCCAGGTCCTCGGCGTCGATGGGGCCGTAGCGATCCTTGGCGGAGCCCGCGGGATCGTAGTACTGACGCATCCCGATCATGACGTCCGGCGCGATGTCGGCCGGATCGATCAACGGCGGCCCCGGCTGCGAGTTGATCCCGATCCTGAAGCCGTAGTGGGGATCGATGATGTGGAATCGATCCTGCCCCAGCGACTCGGCGACCCAGTGCTTCCGGTCGATGCTGTTGTAGCCCAGGGTGTACTGCGCCAGAGCCCAGTTGGCCTGGATGGGGTTTCCTTCGGTGTCGTGGAGGTCCAGGTTTTCCAGGAGGACCTCCTTGGCGATCCCCATGCGAGACCGCGGATCGTCACCGTTACCCGGCAGCATGGCGCCGTCCGCGGGCTGGTAGCGAATCGTGCCGTCGGGTTGCACGATGGGCTCCAGGACGGTTTCCGGCGGCCACGTCATGGAGGTCGACGAGTCCAGGATAACCAGGATGTTGGGGGGAGCGGTAACGCTCCGCAGCAGGCTCTTGTCGTCGTACTGGGCGGAGGCGATTCCCGGAAGCAACCCGAGGCCGACCGCCAGTGTCATACAGATCTGCCATGTTCTTCGTTTCATCGCCGCCCCCTAGTTGCAGCTCGTCACGGGAATGAAATTGGTCATGTCGAAGGGCCAGACCGTCACATCGGCCTCCACGGTCGCCGTCGTCCCTCCCACCAGGCCCCCGATGGAACGCTGGGCCTCGCTCCTGACGTGGAGAAAGCGCATCTTGAATTTCTGCTCGTAGCCGGGGATCGGCGCCGGCGGCTCGGCCTCGCACAGGTCCCGGAGGGTCACCGTGTACTGCCCCCGGAGCATCCCCGGCAGGTTGGGATCATCCTGCAGGATGAAGCTCATGCCGGCACCCCCCAGGTAGCTGGCCGGATCGACGATGAAGCCCATCTGGATCATGTCGATCTCCATCATCAGCCCGGCATCGGCGGCCGAAAGGGACTTGACGACCCACCGGTCGGTACCGGCGGCCTGCAGTCCAAGGGAGGTCTGCAAGAGCAGGCCCATCCCCAGGAAGGCCAGGATCAGGGCCACCATGAGGGCCAGCAGCAGGGCCGATCCCCGCTCCCGGCTTCGTCCCCCGCCGGCTTCCGGTCGCAACTGGTCGATCATGGTTCTCCTCATCATCATCAGTGCCTCACAAGACGAAATCCCGCAGGGCCGCCTGGACCCGCAGCGTGCGCCACTTGGATCGCCGCACCTCGGCGGACGGTACGGCCATGTCTTCGACGCTGAAAGTCGCCGTTGGTTCCTCCCACCCGGGGATCGGGAAGGGCGTTCTCCCGAGGACGGTGATCCGGAGCGCCAGGGGCGGCTTGTCCGGATCCGCCGCATCGGTGTTTGCCGGCGGGTTGGGGTTGGTGCCGCTGTAGAACCACTCGTTGGCCTGGAGGATCCCATCCTCGTTGACATCGAGCCCAAGGGCCACCTGAAGCGAGCCGACGTTGATGGCGACTGGCTCCACACTGCCGTTGCCGCTGTTGGCCGCGGAGGCCCGCCAGCGCTGGAGCTGAAGGTTGGGATCGACGAAGTAGTTGTAGGAGTCCAGGACGCCGACGCGGTAGATCTGGAAGGTCGGCTGGACCCAGGTGCCGTTGGGGTTGAGGCTCTGCCAGAGGCCGCCGTCGTCCGTGGTGAAGGAGATGGTCATGGTGCGGTTGGGTGGCGTTCCGGAAAGCGTCGGTGTCGCGCTGACCTTTCCAATGGCGTACTGGTTCCTCCCCATGAGCACCAGACCCTTGCCCTGCCCCGGCAGATGGCTGAAATCCTGGACCTTGCCGTTGGTCGTCGTCTCGGCAACCGTGACGGTTCCCGAGCTGAGATCCACCGCCCCGACCGGAACGAAATAGGGCGTGCTCTCGAAGAAGCCCCGGATCCTCAGAACGTCGCTCCCGCTGAGAACGGTGTGGGTCGTCCCCATATCGTCCGTGAACGAGTTGTTGACGTTGTCGAGGACCTCCAGGGAAACCCACTTGAAGGACGCGTCGTTCCGCGCCAGGGGCAGGTTGCTCCCCCCCGTCATCCGGGCGATGCGGACCAGGTGGTAGGCGGCGTAGCGCACGTTCTCCTGGGTGTCGGCCAGGGCCGACTGGACCTTGGAGATCTTGGTGGAGCTGTCCAGCATCTGGAGGACACCGAGGAAAACGATGGCGAAGACCAGGGTCGCCACCAGGATTTCGATCAGGCTGAAGCCGCGGTCCGAGCGGGAGTTTCCCATGGTCAATCTCCGCTCGGCGCCTTGAGGGACGTGACGACGAACTCCCGCCGCCCCATGAGAGCGCCCCTCGTGGACCGGACCCGGATCGTCACCTTCTTGAGGTTGGCCGGCACGCCGCCACCGGCGACCGGCCAGGTGCTCGGGCTCCCCTGAATCTGGCTCCAGTTGGTCACAGCGAAATCTTGAACCGAGTAGGTCACCACCATCCCAACGGGCACGCCGTCCGTCCAGTCGGCCGAATTCGTGGCGTTGAGAAGCGGGTCGTTGAAGGAACGGGACTGGATGTTCTCCAGCACCTGCCGGCCCACCGAGGCCAGCTTGGCGTAGTCGAAGCCCGAGGCGTTGACCGCCACGGAGTGGGAGAAGAGCCCGACGATGCCGAGAACGATGATGGCCAGGATTCCCAGAGCCACCAGCACCTCGATCAGGGAAAAGCCGCTCTCACGGCCGCCCCGGCGCCCTCCGCCGAAAACGCTGTGGCCCGATCGTACCGGACCGCTGTTTCCCGTCCTCCTCACCACCATGCTCCTAGTACCTCCAGTACTTGAGATCCGTCGTCCAGGCGCCCGATGGATCCTTCATCTCCACGACGACGGTCCCCGTTCCGCCGGCGAAGGACATCCTCAGCTCGTTGCCGTGGAGATCCTCCAGGATGACGGCTCCCCAGCCCGTATCGTCTCCCGTGCTACTGGCCTCGACGACCCCGTCCTGTCGAAAGACGATGCCCTTGCCACCGCCGGTCAAGGTTCGCAGGGCACGGGACGAGTCCTCCTTGACCTTGATCTTGGTCGGAAGCGTCCAATCGTGGAAGATCCGTTCCCCGGCGTCATAGGCCTCATTGTTGTTGGTATCGGCCCAGAGCCGGATGGTGACGCCATCTCCCGTCGGCATCGCGAGGATGAGCCTGCTCCCCGAACGGATGGCGTTGATCCGCCCAAGCGCCGCCGCCTGCTTGATGGTGCGCACCTGCTCCAGCATGTTGGCGCGGATTCTGGCCCGCCGCAGGTTGGGGATGCCGATGGCCAGCACGATGCCGAACAGACTGATGACGATCAGCAGCTCGATCAACGTGAACCCACGGCTCCCGCGGAAAACCGGGCGCCCATTGGCCGACACGCATGGCAGATTCTTGTCCATCATTTCGATCATCCGTCCCTCACATTCGGCCGTCAAGTCCTTTTGCCTTGCTTTGAAACAGCTTTGACAATGCCAGAGGCCGCATTTCCGGGATGGCGAACCATTCCTCAACAAGCCGATGCCCGGGCACACGCCACACAAAGCGCGCCGAACACCCGCCCCCACCCCTTCCCAGCCCCCCGTTTTTCACCTCTCACCCATCACTTCTCTGCTTGTCTCTCTAGCTCTTACCGTTCACCCGTCACCTCCAGCTCCCCGCCCTCCTCCCTTCACTCTTCACATCCATGAACTTTTCACCCCTTGCCCGTCTCACTCCCCGATGGGGCTCAGCATCCCGTCCCGGACTTCAAAGCCCACGGTACTGAACAGACCGGCCAGGGTATCCGGATCGTCGTAATAGTTGTTGAACGCTTCGCTGGCGTCGATCAGGCGGTAGATGACCCGGAGTGAGTCGGCATCGACGTCGAAGACGCCGAAACCGTTGCTCTTTGTCTCGGCGTAGGCCAGATCGGCCTGGGGGAAGTGGGTGTCGTCGGCGGCCGAGATCTGGAGCAGAGGCGCCAGCTGGCCGAGGAGCTCATCGAGCCCCGGAAGCTGCCCCAGGATCGGGTCGGACTGGACGGCGTCGATCACCATGCCCTCGAGGCTCTCGGAGGAGATCGCGGGCGGTGTGAACTCGTAGACGCCCTGGTGGTCCGCCACGAAGGAGGCGTGGATGTCGCCGGAGATGACCGCCGTCTTTCCGGCCGATCGCAGCATGCTCAGCACCACCTCGCGCATGTTGGGAAAGCCCTCCCACTGATCGACGTTGACGGTGACGCGAGTCTTCAAGGCGTCCGGAAAACCCTCCGGAAGCATGGGAGCGATGGCCGGGTTGGTGAAGTCCAGGATCATGGGCGCCATGGAGACTGAACTGCAGAGGATCTTCCACTGGGCCGGGCTGATGCTCAGCGACCCGCCGAGCCACCCCATCTGCAGGGTTCCAAAGGCGTTCTCGCTGGCACCATTCGAGGCGACGAAGAGTGCTCCGGCCAGGAGCTGGTAGGGGTCGTACATCACCATGTACCGGGACCCCATGGAGGAGTACAGGCTGGTCTTGCCCAGGTACAGGTACGACACGCCGTGCTCCATGGTGGCCATGGCCGTCTCATCAAAGGGGACGGGCAAACCCGCCGCCTGGAACAGCAGATTGACATAGGTCGCGCTGACCTTTCCCCGCAGCGCCTCCTGTCCCAGGGAGATGGCGGTGGCCTCGTCCAGCTCCGGATCGGCCTGCAGGTAGGCCTGGGCGGCAATCAGGCTGGCGGTCTCCCGCAGGATGTTGAGACCGAGGGTCCTCATGTCCACGTAGGGATCCAACTTGGTCCGCAGGGCATCCCAGACCTCGTCGCCGAGGAGCTGGCGGGCCGTCGGCTCATCGACAGCGATGGCCCCCGGAAAGGCGTCCTCGGGAATCAGATGGTCGGGCCGGTAGGTCCGGTAGTCGGTCAGCAGGAGATTGAGGTTGGCGCCGTACCGGATGTTCCGGTAGATGCGCGAGTTGGGGTAGAGGTCGTCCGGACCGATGTCCAGGATGCCGTTGGAGTTCAGACCCGCCACGGCGGGGATCCACTCCATGAACGCCTCCTCGGCGTTGCGGCGCCGGACCGGGTCTGCTTCGTCCTTCATTCCGTTGAAGTAGGTGGCCACATCGCCCCAGCAGTCGTTGGAGTACTCGTGGTCGTCCCAGATCACCACCATGGGGTACATGGCGTGGACCTCCTGGAGCACGGGATCACTGCGGAAGGTCCTGTAAAGGGTCCGGTAATTGGAAAGGCTGGCCGCGGCGTAGTAGGGGTTGGCCGGATCCCCCATCTGGATGGCGCCTTCCGTATCCTCGAACTCCACCTTGCGCTCGTCGCTGGGATTCTGGAACGAGGGATCGCCCGTCGTCTCGTAGACGTAGTCACCGATGTGGACGATGAAGTCCAGATCGTCGGGATGGTCGGCCAGTAGCTGGGCGTAGGTGTTGAAGTAGTGCCCGACGTAATCCTGGCCGTACACGACGGCGAAACGAACGGGCACATCGGAGTCCGGCGACGGCGCGGTCTTCGTCCGGCCGGTCCGGGAGTAGACGGCACCGTCCCCCGGATCGTAGGCGAAGCGGTAGTAGTAGGTCGTCGCAGGATCCAGGCCGTAGGTCCAGTACTTGACACAGTGGTCGAAGCGCGCCTCGGCGGCGAGCTCCTTGGTGACGACGACGTCCGTGAAGTCCGGATCCGTCGCCACCTCGAGGGTGACCGTCAGATCCACATCGGACCGGGCAGGATCCTCCACCCGCGTCCACACGATGACGCTCTCCGGCGTCGGGTCACCCGAGGCGACACCTTGGGGGAAGTAATCCCCAGCGCTCGCCCCGGCCGGCAGGCCCACCATCAGCATCACGACAACGGCAACGATCGACCAACGAATCATCCACATAACAAACCTCCCAAGTTTCCCGGCCTCTCTCGGCCCAATACGAACTTCCCAAGCATTGTGAAACCACCGACCCAATCATACTACGGGTCATTCCAGGATCGCCATCGTGGCGCGTGGGGCGTACGGTTGCATCGCACGCAGCTCCCCGGCCGTGGAGGGGTGCCGCGACGGGCCCCGCAGGCACGCGTCTCATGGGGCCCGGCCCTTGTGATCCGGGCACCGGTGTGCTATAAAACAGTTCGCTGCTTTCGGTAAGAAAGTGGGCCGTGGGCCCACTTTTTTTACTGGAACCGGAAGGGAGATCATGCGACTGAAGGAAGAACTCCAGAACGAGCTGGCCGCCATGGTCAAGGCCGAGGGCCTCGAGCTTCTCGAGGTTGAGCTCGTGGGCAGCGGGCCCAAGACCCTGCTGCGCCTGATCGTCGACGGCCCGGCGGGTGTGACCCTGGACCAGTGCGCCACGGTCTCGCGCCAGGCCTCGGCCTTCCTCGACGTGGAGGACCCCTTTTCGCATCGGTACACCCTGGAAGTCACGTCGCCCGGAATCGAGCGGAAGCTGTACTCGGAGGCAGACTACCGGCGCTTCGCAGGCCGTCGCGTCAAGGTCCGCATGAAGCCGGAGTTCCGGGAGCATCGTGTGGTCACCGGCGAGCTCATGGGGATCGAAGGTGAGCTCATCCGGGTGATGACCGACGGAGGCGACACCATCGAGCTTCCCGTAGAGAGCGTGTTCGAATCCCGCCTGCAGGTCGACTGGCAGGCGTTGATGCGTGAGAGGAAGTGCCGTCTATGAAGCTGGATATCCACACACTGGTCCGCCAGGTGGCGGCGGAACGGGACATCGAGCCCGAAAAGCTGATCGACGCCGTGGCCGAGGCCATCTCCTCCGCGGCGCGAAAGCACTACAAGGAGCGCAGCGTCTACACGCAGATCGACCCCGAGTCGGGCGAGATCCGCTGTTGGGTCTCCCGGAGTGTCGTCGAGGAGGTCGAGGATCCCGAGATCGAGATCTCCCTGGAGGAGGCGCGCCAGATCGACCCGGAGATCGAGGTCGGTGGGACGCTGCTCCTGGACCCGCTGGACACCTCGGCTCTGGGGCGCATCGCCGCCCAATCGGCGCGTCAGGTGCTCTTCCAGCGGGTGCGCGAGGCCGAGCGCGCCGTCGTTTATCGCAACTACTCGGGCCGCATTGGCGAGATGATCAATGGCATCGTCAAGCGCATGGACCGTGGCGCGATCATCGTCGAGCTCGGTGACACCGAGGGCATCATCCCGAGGGGTCACCAGGTCCGTCACGAGCGCTACGGCCAAGGTGACCGAATCCGCGCCGTCGTCGTCGACGTCACCATGGACGCCGCGCGGCCCCAGGTCGTGCTCTCGCGCACCGATCCGCGTCTCCTGGAAAAGCTCCTGGAGATGGAGGTGCCCGAGATCTACGACGGCACCGTCGTCATCAAACATTGCGTCCGGGAGCCCGGAGAGCGGGCCAAAGTGGCCGTCTTCTCCAGGGACCGGGACGTCGATCCCGTGGGCGCCTGCGTCGGACTCAAGGGTTCCCGTGTCCAGGCCATCACCCGCGAGCTCAAGGGCGAGAAGATCGACATCATCCCCTGGAACAACGACCTGGTGACCTTCGCACAGAACGCCCTGGCGCCGGCCAAGATCAACCGTGTCGCAGTGCGCGAGGAGCCCATCACCATCCAGCTGCGAGACGAGAACGGGAACGTCCTCCTGGACGAGGAGGGCAACCCCGTCTACGAGCAGCAGATGGAGACGGTGCTCGACGTCATCGTCGGAGCCGAGCAGCTCTCCCTGGCCATCGGCAAGCGGGGCCAGAACGTCCGGCTGGCTTCCAAGCTGCTGGGCTGCCGCATCGAGATCAAGAGCGAGGACGCCGTCAAGGACGAGCTGGCCTCGGCACTGGCCTCCATGCTCCGCGAGATGGAGGGGATCTCCACTGAAGAGGAGGAAGCCCTCCCCGAGGTTCTGGAGCCCACGACCCCGAGCTATGACTACGATGAGTTGATTCCCCTGGAAGACCTGCCGGCCCTGACGGACCGCCTGCGGGAACGCCTGGAGGACCATGGCCTCCACACGGTGCAGGACGTGCTGGCCAGGACGCCCGAGGAGCTCTCCGACATCCCGGGGATCGGGCCGGTTACGGCCCAGCGCCTCCTCGACATGGCCCGTCAGACCTTGGAGGCCGCCCGGGCTGAAGCGGCCGCCGCCGAGCAAGAAGCCCGGGAGGAGTAGGTGACGATGGTGAAGCAGCTTCGCGTAGTCGATCTCGCCAAGACGATGGGTATTTCACCCGCCGAGCTCATCTTCAAGCTCAAGTCGATCGGCGTCAACGTCGAGACTGAGGAAGACGCCCTCGATTTCAGCACCGTGCGGGCCATCATGACCGGCGAGACGCTCCAGAAGCGCCCCCGGGAAGTCATCGTCCGGAACGAGACCACCGAGGAGAAGGAAAGCTCCGCTGGCAGTGCCAAGGATCGCCTGGCCCGCCGGAAGCGGCGCCGGATCATCAAGACCGAACGCGAGATCGCCGAAGTGGCGGCGCCCGCCAAGAAGGAGACCGTCGCGCCCGAGGAGGCAGCTCCCGCTGCGCCCGAGGTGCCCGAGGTGCCCGAGGTGCCCGAGGTGACAGAAGTCGCCGAAACCCCCGTCGCCGAGGCCGAAGCTGTTTCTGCCGGGGAAACCGCCGAGATCGGGACCGCCGAGATCGAGGCTCCCGAGGCCGAGACACCGGTGGAGGCCGTGGAAGAGAAGGCGGAAGAGAAAGAGGTGGAGGCCGCCAAGGTTGCCTCCGAAACGGCCGAAGCCGTCGTGGAGACCGCCGGGGAGACCGCCGGTGTTCCGGAACCGGAAGAAGAGGAGGAGGTCAAGCCCACTCCCGAGATTTCCGAGGAGGAGCTGACCGCCGGGCGGAAGGAAGCGACCGAGGAGCCCCAGAGAATCCGGGCCCGCAAAGCCAAGACACCTCTGGAGCGGGGCCTTCGCGAGCTGACGCCCGACGAGATCAAGCAGCGCCTCCAGGCCCAGCGCGACCTGGAGAAACGGCGCAAGGAGGCCGGCACCCGCCGGTCCACCACCAGCCGCAAGGACAAGGCGGCCGCCGACGCCAACGAGATCCGCGAGCTGCTGAAGAAGTTCGAGGAGCAGAAGGTCCAGACGGGCCAGGAGGGTGCTGCAACCCCCCGGCCTTCGGCGCCGCGGCGGCCCATGCCCGCCCGGGGGCGCAGGAAGGGACGCCGCCGTATGTCGGCCGAGGTCACGCCGGCCCCGCCCCGCCCGACCCGGACCCTGCAGTTCAAGGACGGGGTCAAGCCCGAGGGACCCATCTTCCTGTCGGAGATGGTCACCCCCAAGGAACTGGCCGAAAAGCTCAACATTACCGTCAAGGACCTGCTGGCCCTCCTGATCCAGCGCGGCGTCATGGTGACGACCAACCAGTCCCTGCCCCACGAGCTGGCGGAGCAGGTCTGTGCCGACCTGGGGATCGAGGCCATGGTCGCCTCGGTCGAGGAGATCATCGACATGCAGGCCGGCGAGGAGGAGGAGGCGACGGGCCCGGCCGAGCCCCGTCCCCCCATCGTCACCGTCATGGGCCACGTGGACCACGGCAAGACTTCCCTGCTGGACGCCATCCGCTCGACCCGGGTGGCCGAGCAGGAGGCCGGCGGCATCACCCAGCACATCGGCGCCTCACGGATCACCACCGACGACGGCCGCACCGTGGTCTTCGTCGACACGCCGGGCCACGAGGCCTTTACCCAGATGCGCGCCCGTGGCGCCCAGGTGACGGATATCGTCGTGCTCGTCGTGGCCGCCGACGACGGGGTCATGCCCCAGACCATCGAGGCCATCAACCACGCCCGGGCCGCCAACGTGCCCCTGATCATCGCCATCAACAAGATCGACAAGCCCAACGCCGACCCGAGCCGCGTCAAGCAGGCCCTGGCCGAGCAGGAGGTGCTCGTCGAGGATTGGGGCGGCGACGTTCCCTCCGTCGAGGTCTCGGCCAAAAAGCGGATCGGCATCGAGGACCTCCTCGACATGATCCTCCTGGTGGCCGAGATGAAGGAGCTCAAGGCGCCCGCCGAGGGCCACGCCCGGGGCATCGTCCTCGAGGCGCGCAAGGAGAAGGGCCGCGGCATCGTGGCCACCGTCATCATCCGGCAGGGCACCCTGCACATCGGTGACTACTTCTTCTGCGGCTCCACATGGGGCCGGGTGCGCGCCATGATGGACGACCTGGGCCAGCGCGTGGAGTCTGCCGGGCCCTCGGATCCGGTGGAGATCACGGGCTTCGACGAGGTCCCGGGAGCCGGTGACATCCTCCAGGCCGTCGACAGCGAGGACAAGGCCCTCGAGGTCGCCCGCTTCCGCCGCCAGTCGGAAAAGGAGGAGGCGCTGATGGCGACCCGCCGGGTCTCCCTCGAGAACCTCTTCGACCAGATGGCCGAGGACGAGATCAAGTCCCTCAACATCGTCGTCAAGGCCGATGTCCAGGGATCCGTCGAGGTGCTCCGGGCCACCCTGGAGAACCTGTCCACCGAGAAGGTCCAGATCAAGGTCCTTCACGGCTCCGTGGGCGCCGTGACCACCAACGACGTCATGCTGGCCGCCGCCTCCAACGCCATCATCGTCGGCTTCAACGTCCGCCCCGAGCGGACGGCCCGCGAGCTGGCCGAGACGGAGCACGTGGACATCCGCCTCCACACGGTGATCTACGACCTGATCGACGAGATCAAGAAGGCCATGATCGGTCTCCTCGAACCGGTCTTCAAGGAAGAGGTACTCGGCCAGGCCGAGGTCCGCGAGGTGTTCCGGGTGCCGAAGGTCGGCGCCGTGGCGGGCTGTCACGTGACCGAGGGCACGATTCCGCGCAACGCCAAGGTCCGGCTGCTCCGCGACAACGTTGTCATCTACGACGGCGCCATCGGCTCCCTGCGTCGTTTCAAGGACGACGTCAGCGAGGTCCGCCAGGGTTTCGAGTGCGGTATCGGTCTCGAGCGCTTCCAGGACATCAAGGCGGGCGACATCATCGAAGCCTACCGGATGGTCGAGGTCGAGCCGGAGCTGTGACCGAGCGATGCACCATGACGCGCCCCTCTACGTGGCGGTGGCGCGCCTCGAGGTCCACATCCCCGAGGCGCGAAGCCTGAAGGCCAAACGCAGCGTCGTCCGACGCATCACGGAGCGTGTGCGCAGCCGGCATCAGGTCCTGGCCATCGAGGCCGACTACCAGGATCTCTACCAGCGGTGCACCATTGCCTTCACCGCCCTCTCGACGGTGGAGGCCGACGCCGAATCCCGCATGGAGCGGGTCCGGGGCACGGTTGACGAGGTCTTCCCCGGCATGATCCTCAACTGGGAAGTCGAGATCATTCGGCTCTGAGAACAACGGAGGTCACCCATGGCACAAAAGTCGTTTGACCGCAACGCCCGGCTTCAGGAGTCCATCCGCACGGTGCTGGCCGAGCTGCTGGTGTTCTCCGTCAAGGACCCACGCCTCGAAGGCGTCACCGTCTCGGGCGTCAAGCTCTCCGCCGACCGCTCCATCGCCACCGTCTACTTCTCCGTCTACGGCGACGAGGAGCGGGAACGTCAGGCGGCGGACGGCTTCACGGCCGCCGGGCCGTTCCTGCGCCGGGAGATGGCCCACCGCATGCGCCTCCGCATCATTCCCGAGCTGCGCTTCCGCCGGGACACGTCCTACGCCTACGGCGAGCACATGGAAAAGGTCTTCCACCGGCTCCACGAGGAGGGCCTCCTGCCGCCGGAGGAGGACGACGGTCCAACGGGAGACGAGTCGTGAGCTCCCCGACCCGCGATCCGCGAAAGGCTCTCCAGCGCCTGACCGACGCCCGCCGGGTGCTGATCACCTCCCACCGGAGCCCCGACGGTGACGCCATCGGCACCGAGCTGGTCTTCGCCGCCCTGGCGCGGGAGCTCGGCGTCCAGAGCGTCATCTGCAACCGGGACCCGGCGCCGGCCGGCCTGGCGGAGCTCCCGGGGGCTGATGGCATCCTCGTGACGGACTCGCTCCCTGCGGATTTCCCCGCCGCCTACGACCTGGTCGCCACCATGGAGTGCCCGGGCCTCGACCGCACGGGTTTCGAGGGGTTGACCCGCCTCCCCATTCTCAACATCGACCACCACGCGGCCAACGAGGCCTACGGCGTCGTCAACTACCTGGACGAGGACGCACCCGCAGCCGGTGAGATGGTCTGGCGCATGTTCACCATCTCCGGCGTTCAGCCCGACGCCGACGCCGCCACCTGCGCTTTCCTGGCCCTGTCGACCGACACGGGGGATTTCCGCTACTCCAACGCCACCCAGCGCGCGTTCCAGGCCGCCTCCGAGATGGTCTCCTACGGGGCGCGGCCCGAGCAGGTGGCCCAGTGGGTCCACGAGCGCCGGAGCGCGGCTTCCATCCGGCTCCTGGGCGAGGCGCTGGGCACCCTTGAGCTCCGGTGCGGGGGAAGGATCGCCGTCGTTCAGGCGGGGCCCGAGGCCTTCCGGCGCGCGGGCGCCACACCCTCCGACACGGAAGACATCATCAACGTTCCACGTTCCATCGCAGGAGTCGAGGCCGTTCTCTTTCTCAAGCAGTGGGAGCCCGGGGTCACCCGCGCCAGCCTACGGTCGAAGGGCACCGTCGATGTCCGCTCCGTGGCGGCGGCCTTCGGCGGCGGGGGCCACAACAACGCCTCCGGATGCACCATCGAGGCCGATCTCGGAGCGGCGCGGGAACTCCTCCTCGGGAAGCTGGAACAAAGCATGGAGTGCACCACATGAGCCGACGACCCTCCCGCTGGCACGGGCTGCTGCCCGTGTCCAAGCTCGCCGGACCGACCTCCCACGACATCGTCGACATGGCCCGCAAGGCCCTCAAGGAACGGCGCATCGGCCATACGGGAACCCTGGACCCCATGGCCGAGGGGTTGCTGATCCTCTGCGTCGGCACCGCCACCCGCCTCCAGCAGTACCTGCTGGCGTGGGACAAGACCTACGAGGGCCGGATCCGCCTGGGACGGGCCACCACGACCTACGACGGGGAGGGCGAGCCCATGGAGCCCTCCGGGCCCGTTCCCGAGCTGGACGACGACGCCTTGAGGGCCCTCGAGTCCCAGTTCAGCGGGGAGATCGATCAGGTGCCCCCGCCCTTCTCCGCCAAGAAGGTCGACGGCAAGAAGCTGTACGAGCTGGCCCGGGAGGGGCACGAGGTTCACGTGGAACCCAAGAAGGTCCACGTCCAGTCCCTCCGGCTGGAGCTTGCCGAGGCCGACGTGCTGCGTTTCGAGGTCCAGACCTCCTCGGGTTTCTACGTGCGCTCCCTGGCCCACGATATTGGCGTCCAGCTGGGCTGCGGCGGCCATCTGGAACACCTGAAGAGGCGCCGCATCGGGCCCTACACCGCCGACTCGGCCATCGCCCAGGAACGCCTGCAGGCGGCCGGCGACCCCCGTGAGATCCTCGAGGACCCGGCCTGGATCCCGCTGGAGCGCTTGGCCCTCCCCTTCGCCGAGCTCGCCCTCAACCCCGGGGCCGAGGACCGCTTCCGCCACGGCGGCGAGGTCATCCTTCTCCGGCAGGGCGATGCCAGTTTCTCGCCGGGGGATCTGGCGGTCCTCCGGGGCCGGGACAACCGGCTGGTGGGCATCGGCACCGTGGCCAACGTCCTGGCCCGCGGCCGTACCGTCGTCATCCGCCCCAGGATGGTGCTGCAGCAGCCACAATCCTGAGCAATAAGCACCCGTGAATCTGTTGCAGGAAGAACTGTTTCCTGGTAACGTACGCATGCCTTCGCACCGGAAGGTTTCAGAATCTGGAGGATAAGGTGAGTCATTTCGACGTGAGAAAACCCGGAATCATCGACGAGTTCCGCACCCACCCGAGCGACACCGGTTCGCCCGAGGTCCAGGTGGCACTGCTGACGCGCAGGATCGAGTACCTGACGGAACATTTCAAGACCCACAAGAAGGACTTCCACTCGCGGCGCGGTCTTCTGCGTCTCGTGGGGCGGCGCCGCCGTCTCCTTGAGTACCTCAAGCGGAAGGACATCACGCGCTACCGCGAGCTGATCAAGCGCCTCGGCCTGCGCGGGTAAGGACACGGAGTAATGCACATTTCGAAGTCCGTCGAGATCGACGGCAAGACCCTGACATTCGAACTTGGAAAGCTGGCCAAACAGGCCAACGGCTCCTGCACGATCCGCCTCGGCGACACCATCAGCCTCGTGACGGCCTGTGCCGCCGAGAACGAGCGGGAGGGGATCGATTTCCTCCCCCTGACCGTCGACTACCGTGAGGCGACCTACGCCGGCGGACGCATCCCCGGCGGCTGGTTCAAGCGCGAAGGCCGCCCGACGGAGAAGGAGATCCTGACCTGCCGGGTCATCGACCGGCCGCTCAGGCCCCTCTTCCCCGACGGCTATCACCGCGAAACCCAGATCGTCGGCATGGTCCTCTCGGCCGACGGCGCCAACGACCCGGACGTGTTGGCTCTCAATGGCGCCTCCATGTCCCTGATGGCCGCCGCCGACATCCCCTTCTACACGCCCATTGCAGGCGTTCGGGTTGGTCGCGTCGACGGCAGCTTCGTCGTCTTCCCGACCCACGAGCAGCGGGACGCGGGCGATCTGGACCTGGTGGTGGCCGGCAGCGAGGACGCCATCGTCATGGTCGAGTGTGGCGCCGGCGTCCTCCCCGAGGAGACAATCCTCGACGCCCTCGACCTGGCCCACGAAAACATCAAGCGGATCATCGCCCTGCAACGGGAGATTGTCGCCGAGCTCGGTATCGAGAAGGCCGAGTGGCAGGATCCCCCGTTGCCCTGGCCCGCCGAGTTCGAGGCCGAGATCCGCGAGCGGTGGATGGCGGCCATGACCGAGGCGCTCCACGTCCGCGGCAAGTTCGCCCAGCGCGACGCCGTCAAGGCCGTGCGCCAGCAGGCCCTGGACGCCCTGTCCGAGGAAGAGGCGCCCGAGAAGGGTCCGTGGATCAAGAAGATCTTCCACTCCATGGAGAAGGAGATCACCCGCCGGACAATCCTCGAAGAGGGCCGGCGTCTGGACGGCCGGGCCTTCGACGAAATCCGGCCCGTCGCCTGCGAGGCCGGCCTCCTGCCTCGCACCCACGGTTCCGCCCTGTTCACCCGCGGGGAAACCCAGGCCCTGGTCACCTGCACCCTTGGCACCTCCGAGGACCAGCAGATCATCGAGGCCTTCGAGGGAGAGTCCCACCAGCGTTTCCTCCTCCACTACAACTTCCCGCCCTTTTCCGTCGGCGAGGTTCGCTTCCTGCGCGGCCCCGGACGCCGCGAGATTGGCCACGGCAACCTGGCCCGGCGCGCCCTGACTCCCGTCATTCCCGACGAGGCCGACTTCCCCTACACCATGCGAGTCGTGTCGGACATCATGGAGTCCAACGGCTCCTCCTCCATGGCCACCGTCTGCGGCGGCTCCATGGCGCTGATGGACGCCGGCGTCCCCACCAAGGCACCCGTGGCCGGCATCGCCATGGGGATGGTGTCCGACGGGGAGCGCCACGCCGTCCTCACCGACATCGCCGGCCAGGAGGACCACTTCGGCGACATGGACTTCAAGGTCGCCGGCACCCGCGAGGGCATTACGGCCCTTCAGATGGACATCAAGATCGCCGGCCTGTCGCGAGAGGTCATGGCCCAGGCTCTGGAGCAAGCCCACCGCGCCCGCATGCAGCTCCTGGACTTCATGGCCGAGGCGATCCCCGAACCCAAGCCCGACATCTCGCCCTACGCGCCACGGATCACGCAGATCAAGGTCGACGTCGACCAGATCCGCAACATCATCGGTCCGGGCGGCAAGATGATCCGCTCCATCGTCGAGCAAACCGGAGCGCGTATCAACGTCGAGGATGACGGGACCGTGCAGATCGCCACCAACGACGAGAGTGCGGCGAAGAGGGCCATCGAGATCATCGAGGGCCTGACCCGCGAGCCCAAGGTCGGCGAGGTCTACGACGGCATCGTCAAGCGGCTGGAGCCCTACGGCGCCTTCGTCGAGATCCTCCCCAACCAGGACGGCCTCCTGCACATCTCCGAGGTCTCCATGGAGCGCATCCCGGACATCCGCGACGTGCTGGCCCTGGGGGACACCATCAAGGTCAAGATCATCGGCATCGACGGCAACGACCGGATCAAGCTCTCCCACCGCGTCATCCTCGAGGAGGAGGCCCGGGCCCGCGGGGAGGAGATCCCCCGCCGCGAGGAACCCGATCGGTCCCACCGGGACGACCGCGGACGCCGGGACGATCGTGGCGGCCGAGGCGGACGCCGGGACGATCGTGGCGGCCGTGGCGGCCGCGGCGGAGGCCGGGGACGGTAGAGCTTCCGCTTCCAACGAAGAATCGACCGGCCGGCCCTGGGGGCCGGCCGTTTTCGTATGGTCAAGGAATCGTTCACTCCCCTGGTCCCCGGCTTCCGCGTCGGGATCCACGGCGGTCACGACCGTGGGCTCGATCCGGACGGTCCCGCCCCGGGCACCAGCCACCGGTCGGACACCATCGCGATCTTCGACTCCGCGACTCCGGGATCGGAGGGAATGGGGCGCAGCTGACCCGTGGCTTGCCGGCTCGATTCCCGCAGGGTTCCGCCACCTGCGGGCCTACGCCGTGATCACCCTCGCCGGTGGCTGTGCCACGGAGGCTTCGGGCGGAGATGCCGGCCGGCCGGTCTCACCCCTCAGCAGCCTCCCGAGGAAGGCCGAGAGCTGCCCCGGCGTCGTGGGACGCTGCCGGTACACCAGCCGGGTCGTTCCCCACCGGGACCACAGGTCCTGCACCGTTCTGTCGGTCAGGACGACCAGAGCGGCGTCGGGCTCCATGCAGCTGGCGAGGGTCAGCACACCGTCGGGATCCTCGTCCACCAGTCTCGAGTCCACCACGGCCAGGCGCGGCAGGTCGACGCCGGCGGTTTGCCACGCCTGGAAGAGGGAGAGGCAACCGGTGACACGGGCGTTGGGAACGGCACCCAGCTCGAAACAGATGTTGAACAGGAAGTTCTCGCTACGGGTCGCGACGATGCAGTGCCAGTCCAGGGATTCTTTCCCGTCGCCCGCCTGCCGTGCCGGAGCGGGCTGACCATGCGATGCCAGGACCGTTGCCATCCTCAGAACCTCCTTGCCCCGTGGCTCACGCCTGAACAACTGTGCTCATCCTTATCAAAGCAAGTTCTGTGCCCGATTTTTCACCACAAGAGCGAGCCAGGATCGTGCCGTTTCGAAACATGCTGTCCCCCACGGGACACCGCCCCCCCGGACGGAGACCTCAGAAATCGGCGATCCGGTTGACGAGCCGGCCTACGCCGGTCACCTCCACCACGACCTCGTCGCCCGGCCGGAGGAAACGCGGCGGTTCGAAACCGGCCCCCACGCCGGAGGGCGTGCCGGTGGCGATGATGTCGCCCGGCAGCAAGGTCATTCCCCGCGACAGTGTGGCCAGGAGCGTCGGGACGCCGAAGATCAACTGGTCCAGCCGGCCGTGCTGGCGAAGCTCGCCGTTGACCCATGTCCTGACCTCAAGCTCGCCGGGGGGAGGCATGGCGGACCGGTGGACGAGGAGCGGCCCCATGGGTGCCGTTCCGTCGAGGCTCTTGCCGCGAAACCACTGGCGGTGGCGGGCCTGGAGGTCCCGGGCCGAGAGATCGTTGATGGCCGTGTAGCCGAAGACGTGCTCCCAGGCGCCGGACGGGTCGATGTCCCGCCCGCCGCGCCCCACGACGATGGCCACCTCTCCCTCGTAGTCCAGCCGCTCCGTAACCCCCGAATGGGCCGGGACCGGATCACCGGGACCGATGACGGCCGTCGTCGCCTTGGTGAAGAAGATGGGATGCTCGGGCAGCTCGCCCAGGGCGGTGGCCGCCACCTCGCTGACGTGCTCCCGATAGTTCTTGCCGACGCACAGGACGTTCCGCCGCGGCCGCGGAAAGGGCGCCGCCAGACGCACCTCGCCGAGCTTCCCCTCCACCTCGCCCCGCTCGGCCGCCCGGACGGCCCGCTCCCACACGCCGGCGGCCGGGGCATCGCCGGCTTCCACGAGCTCCAACATGGTGTGCGGGCCCGGCGCACCGGCCCCGACCCGCACCACCATCCCCTCGACCACCGCCGCCAACCCGCCGTCTTCAAGCGTCGCAAAGCGCACGAGCACCTCCGGCGGCATCATACGCCCAACCTCCGGCGAGGTGGGGGGAGAGACGTTCCCTCAAGGGCACCGACGATCCCGGAACGGGAGCCTCTCCTGGCGCGGCCACCTCAGGGGAGCGCCCGCCCGCTGGGATGGCGCGGTGCGGGAGCCATCGGCTTGAGGGAGAACACCTGAACCGAGAGTGGAGCCATGGACATGGCGGGCGATGTGTAAACCGTGTCCCCGCAAACCTGACCCACCAACGTGGCGTCTCCGCCCGGATCGAGCCGTTCCAAGCGCCAGCACGACCCGGGCCCGATGCCGTAGCGGGCTGGATCGAAGGAGAGGGTGTAGCTCCGGGCCTCCCGCGTATGGTTGGCAGCGAAGAGTTTGATCGTACCGTCCGACGCCTTGAATGCGCTGGCCACCACGGTCTTCACCGGATAGGTCCTGAGCTGTCCATCCCGGTACGCCTCGAGGTGGATGATGTCCGTCTCCACCGTCGGAAAACGCAGCATCCGCCCCCAGGCCAGGTGTTCCAGGTTGCGGTGACGGGTTTCCAGGAGGAGCCGCAAGAACTCCCAGTCCTGTTGTATCGGTGAACTCAGCTCCGAGAAGAACGGCCCATCCACGGAGGGATCTTCACCCGCGCCCAGCCGGTCACTCCTGAGGAGCAGGGAAAGGGTACGCCCGGACAGGGCCGCCATCGCCCTGTAATAGTTGGGGTGGGGCACGAGTTGGCCCCCGGAGCCGTAGCTCGCCCCGAAGGCATCGATGTAGTCCGAGTAGTACGCACTCTGCGTCCCCTGCAATACGCGATCGTGGTAGAGGTACATGGAGAGCGGAACGGGCTGGCTGCACGCCAGGTTGCCGCCTCCGGCCTGGGTCACGTTGTCGTCGCTGAACGGGTACTGCCGGCCCTTGCCTCCCAGGTACCCGAGGCCCGGCACCCCGATCAGCTGCTCGTGCTCCCGCTCGGGGATCACGGTGTAGAACGGGGCGTCCTCGCCGTAAAGCATCCGAAGGCTGGCGGCGTACGAGCTGAAATGTTCCTGCCACCAGGAGCCGCCGCCCACGGGATGCTGGTGTTCGTCGGCGTGATTGTCCGCCAGGAGCGGGGCGTAACAGAGCTTGGGAACCGTGCCCTGCCCGGAGAGAATCAGGAACTGGAACCCCGGGCCATCCCCGTCCGAACCGCGGGAATCGAGCACGGTGGCGGTCCGGATCGCCAGCCGCCGCCCGAGCTGCCACTGGCTGCCGCCGCAAACGCTCCGGTGGACCTCGGACCACGACTTGCGGTGGGGTGTACCGTCCCAGCGCCGGACGATGGCCCGATGGAGGACGTCCTCCTGCTCGAAGATCTGTGCCTCAGTGCTCCCCTCCTCCAGGCGCCAGTTCCCCGTATCCCGGTTGTGCCCGGACGGGATGCCGTGCTCCGTCATCAGCCAGTCGATCATCTCCGCAACCCCGTCCTTGAGCTCGCCGTCGAGCTCGGGCCGTCCCGCGCTCCCGTACCAGCTTTCCCGGGGGATATCCGCATCCTCGCGGTCCTGGATCACGCCGACGAAGCTGACGGCGATTCCCAGATCGGGCTCGTGCTCACGGAAGAAGTCGATGGCCGCCTCGAGCCGGGCTTCGTCCTCGTCGAGCACGACCGGCGTGTCGAGAAACCCGAAGCTGTAACGGATGAGAAGCGCGGAGCTCTTGACCTTCTCGCCGATGTCGTCCCTGGCAGTGACAGGACCCTGGGCGAGGAATGGAACGCCGGCCCGTACGGCCCACGACCGGTACAGGTCCGCCGCGTCCATCCAGTCACCGTGGTACACGCCGGTTACCACGGGATAGCCAAGCGAAGAGAGGTCGAAGCGCCTGAGCGCCGCCGCCATCACCGCCCGGCTTGGATCGTACGCCGTCGTGTTGTCGTTGCGGAACCAGAGCCGCAGCCGGCCCCCCGTAATGGAGTACACCAGGCCCTTCACCGAACCGGCAGGATCCTCGGCCGCCAGGTAGAGTCCCAGATCGTGGTCGTACAGGCTCATGAACTGGCTCGCCAGCTCGCCCGGGTAGACCAGGTTGGGCTCCGGGTCGCCGGTTATGGAGGAGAACTCGGCCAAGAAACGCCCGCAACCCACGGGATCTCCCACCCGGGACCCGCCCAAGGCCGGGTGGAACAAGGTATCGTCCGAGGAGCTCTCCCCGATTCCTGGAAGATCCAGCAGCGGGAACGCCGTGCTGACGAGCATCAGGTCACCATCCGAGAGCTGGGCCGTCATCCTCCATTCGGCAAAGCCGTCCGAATCCCGCAGGCGGATCGACACCTCCACGTCGAGGGTCTGCCCACCGGGCACTTCCAGCCCGCTCCAGCGCAGCACGAGGCTGCCCGGCTCCGATGAACCCCACCCGGCCTGGCCGGCTGGAACCACCACGCTCCCCTCGAGAAGATCGCTGTCAGGGGGAAACCGTGTCCCCGGCGGCGCCGTTTCCCCGTCGGCGAGCATCACCTGCCAGATGGGGCTCGCCGTCATGTTCAGCTCGATACCCGTCATCGGATCCGTCATGGAGTCCAGCACGAAGCGGACCCCGCCCGACGTCTCCTCGAGCGACACGCTCAGACTCATCCGGTCACCCGAGAGGCTGCGGGTCTCCCGGGAGAGAACACCCGCCGCCGCGCCCCCCGTCCCCACCCGCGGCTCGGGAACGGAATCCGTCCGACCTCCCGGAACAGCCAGCAGGAGCGCAGGCCACATCACCGCCAGGAACATCCCGGCCAGCTTGATTTTCGAGCACTCCCCGTCGGCTCTCCCTTTCATGACTCCCCCTTCCTCGAGATCCCGTTCCTCTCATTTTCGGACGCGCGCCTCCCACCAGGGGTTGACGGACCCGCCAAGATCCGGCCTTGAAGGACATGATGAACGCGAAACCATGAGGGGACCGCCGGTGGTCAACGTGTGCCCCGGTGGAGCACGAGCCTCCCGGGCCGCGATTCTGTTTTTCACCCGCTGAAGACGGTCTTCGAGGCCTGGTCACGCACCGGGCGATCCGTCCCATGCTGGTGTGCGTCTTCATCCTCTTCAGCATCCGCTCGGCTCCCGGCGCCCTCACGTACTCCCCCTCCGACTACCGTCCCGCCGTCTTCCTCCCTGCCTCCTACCGCACACACATGGAGAGGTTGCGCCGGCTGCTCGACACGCTACCTCCTCCCATGCGGGCCATCGTCATCAACTGGAAAGGGCCCGGCGTCGTCAACGCCGATCTTCCTCTGGCCGACCTCTGCGCGGACGAGACCGACAACTTCTTTTCCGGAGACGGCCCGGGACGCGGTGCCGAGAACGCCTACGCTCCCTGGTTCGTCAGGTACAAGCGGGCCCTGG
Source organism: uncultured Thermoanaerobaculia bacterium (assembly GCA_964641295.1). Classification (GTDB taxonomy): domain Bacteria; phylum Acidobacteriota; class Thermoanaerobaculia; order Thermoanaerobaculales; family Sulfomarinibacteraceae; genus JAADFK01. The sequence goes on along the minus strand of CAZXNA010000017.1, from coordinate 14,792 downwards.
CCTACCAGAAACTGCGGGGAACCGCGTTCGCCGGGAGCGGCATCACTCGCCGGGACGTGGAGCAAACCCTGGCCTACACCCTGCTGTGGGGCACGGCCGCCCGCTTCAAGGAGGAGACCACCTTCGACGGAATCAGCCCGGAGGAGGCCGAGACCCTCTGCCGCACGCACAACCGCCTGATCGTGGAGCTCCAGCAGGCGGGCTGGGAACCCGTGACCAAGGCCCGCACGTCGGATCCCCGGCTACTCCTGGAGCGGTATGGATCCCCTCAAGGCCCGTTCTTCCTCGTGGTCACCAACACCGCCGATCACGATCTTGCCGGGTCGATCCAGCTCGACCCCGCCCTCGGAATCAGCGCCATCAACCAGGTGACCGAACGAACGAGCGGCAGTCCGATCGCCATCAGCGGCGAGGCACCCGCATGGACCCTCTGGCTCCAGGCCCTGCCGCCGTTCGAGTCCTTCGTCCTGGAGATCGTCCCGGCTCCGCCCAAACCCCGCAAGCCCTCCCGCAGGTCTCGGGCCGGCTCCCCGTGAGCGCTCCCCCCGGACCCGTCGGGCGGCGGAGCGGATGATGCGGGTCATGGGCACCATCCCGGCAGCGGATTTCCGGAGCGGTCGGACCCCGGTGCCCCGCCGGGGATGGCTGTCAGGGGCAGGTGAGGAGCTGTACGGATTCTGCGGGATCTCGAAGGGTGGGGAGGCTGCCGCCACGGGCCCAGTCCCATCGTGGAAGTCGTCCACCGGAAAGAGGCGGTAGTTGGTAGGATCCACCGTCACCCCGGAAAGCGGCGTCGGGTCGGGCGCGGGAGAATCAAGGGGCGGATCGGGACCGGAGATCACACCGAGCAACGGAAGCACCACCGGATCCTCCGGTGAAATCCCGGACACACGTACGATGATCGATTCCCAGCCGGCAAAGGAAGCCGGCGACTGGCCGCACCCGGGGAACCTGGGTTTGCCCCTGCTGTGTTGACGGCACGGTCAGAAGCGAAGCCAGCAGACCGGATGCGATCGCCAACGAACGAACAGAGCCGGAACGAATGCCCACCTCCACGACCCACGGGTCAGACGCCCGCGTGGAAGCGGTGGCTGACGAAAGGGGAAGCAGCCTCGCCCTCTGAATCCCTCGACCCATTTCGAGCTCGCCCGTGAAGGAAGCACCCGTCCCATGGACGGCGGCACGAGATCGGGCACGGCAGTGTGCCACCCCGGCCCGGTGCGGGTTCCCGGCACCGAGAAACCCGTCATGATCACCGGCGTGACCGTGACGTGCTCCCCTACCTCCTTGTATCGGAATCGGAGGGCGCGGAACCCTTCTCGATGATGATCTCCACCCTGCGATTCCGCTGACGGCCCGCGGCGGTGGAATTGTCCGCGATGGGACGGCGTTCTCCCCACCCCACCGTCACGAGCCGGTCTCTCTCGATTCCGTGCGCGGCCAGCCAGGCGGCGACCGAGGCGGCCCTCTCCTCGGAGAGCTTCTGGTTGTACTCCTCAGAAGCGATGGAGTCGGTGTGGCCCTCCACTCGGACCGTACGGCCGGGATAGCTTTCCAGCACGGCGACCACCTCGCCAAGGGTGTTTTCAGCGTCCGGGCGGATGGCCGAGGAATCGAAGTCGAAGAGGATGCTGCCCGGCAGACGGATAGTGACCTCGGTCTCCGTTTCCTCGGCGCCGAGGGCGTCCAGACGGTCGGCCAGTGTGGTCTCCTTTTGGTTCAACCTGGTGGCGAACCCTTCGATCCCCGTGGTGCGGCCCACCAACCTCGTGATCCGCATGCGGAGATGGGTGGTCTTGTCAGCATTGAACGACTCGTGGACGGCTTCCTCCGCCACCGCCTGGGCCTCCGGGGGCTCGGGGTCTTGCCAGTCCAGAATGGCGCCCGTCGTCCCGGCACTGGAGTCCCGTGGGCCTGGGATCTCTGCTGCAGCGGCGGGAACAGGGGAAGTCGAGGAAGCACGAGCCGTTCCCTCCTCCCCATGCCGCCCGCCGCCACAGCCGATCATCCCTGCAAGCAAGGCCACCGCAACGAGCCGGGCTACCGTCTCACCTGTCCGTGATCGGCACATCTTCGATGGGCTCCGTCTCGTTGAGGAAGAGCGAGATCACCTTGACGTCTGCGGGAGGAGCAGGGAATTTCATCCAGACCCTCAAGCTCTTGCCCGGCTGGATATCCCGCTGGATACCGCGCTTGGATGGATCGATGTAGTCGTTGGCCGGCGCCAGGGGGTGGCCCTCCTTGTCCGTCAGAACGTAGTACTTGGTCCCGCTCTCCTCGTCGACGATGTAGCAGACATCATCGCCCGTGAATCCAAACCAAACGTTCGTCGGGGCTGCCCCCTCGTTGACTGCCGCGAACTTGACCGTCAGCACGCTCCCCTTGCGAATGACGCTCACAACCTTGACGGTGACGCCGTCCCAGTTTGTCTCGCCCGTCGCGATGGGCTCGGCAGCCAGAACCGTCTGGGCGGTCACCAGCCAGCCAGTCATGACGAGAACCACGGAAACCACGATGGAAAACGCGTGTCGATACCTCATCGAAACCTCCCAGGCAATTGGTTTGCATCTTCTACGGTACCACCACCATGGGCAGGATGGGGCGTTCCCAGCATCGGTTTTCTCGATTCGGTCCTGTGTCGTGGGCCGGATCCGTATACAGCCCGCGCGTTCCCCGCCGGGCGCGTGTCCCCGGGGGGAGCGCCACGATGCACACGCTTCCCGCCCCTCACAGCGGTGTCCGGTGAATGTTCCAGGCTGGTCATTCTGCAATGCCTTCCGATCACGTTCCATTGGACGGGGGAGCCCGCACCCGGGTTGACAGGGCCCGGTACGCACCGGGCCGAGCGGTGGCAGGCCGGGTCGAAGGCCGGTTCTCCGGGAGAGATCCCACCCGGGAGGCGCCCATCACGCCGGACCCGGGTCGGTACAATGGCTCCGTCATGGAACGGCTGAACGAGCTTCGGCGGCGGCTGGACGCCACGGACCGGCAGCTGCTGGAGGTCCTGGCCCAGCGCCTTGAGATCGTCCGGGAGGTGGCCGACCTCAAGGCCGAGGCCCTCTCCTTCCTGCGGGACAGCCAGCGGGAGCAGCGGCTCCTGGACCGCATCGAGGGTGTCGCCCGGGAGCTCGGCCTGGACCCCTACCGGAGCCGGGAGATCTTCCGCGAGATCATCGCCATGTCCCTCAAGGTCCAGGAGGAGGCGTTGCTGACCCGGCAGCACAGGGAGCGGAGCCGGAAGACGGCCCACCGTGTCACCTACCAGGGCATCGAGGGTTCCTACAGCCACATGGCCGCCCGCAAGTTCTTTGCCGCCCGCTCGGCGGAAATGGAGATGCTCGGCTGCCGTTCCTTCGCGGCGGCCCTGGAGCTGGCCGAGGAGGGCGAAGCGGGCTTCGCCCTCCTGCCCATCGAAAACACGACGGCCGGCTCCATCAACGAGACCTACGAGCTGCTGCGGCGCACGCCGTTGGCCATCGTCGGCGAGGAGATCCTCCCCGTCCGCCACTGCCTGCTGGCCGTCAAGCCCGTGGAGCCCGGTAAGCTTCGGCGAATCATCTCCCACCCCCAGGCCCTGGCCCAGTGCTCCCGCTTCCTGCGCTCCCTTCCCGAAGTCGAGGCCTCGGCGTGGGGCGATACGGCCTCGGCCGCCCGGCACGTCCGGAACGCCGGCGATCCCACCCTGGCCGCCATCGCCAGCGAGGAGGCGGGAAACCTCTACGGATTGACGATCCTCTCGCGGAAGGTTGCGGACCAGGAGGAGAACTGGACGCGCTTCGTCGTCGTCTCCGCCCCGGGGGAGCCTCCCGACCCCCGCATCCCGTCGAAGACCTCCCTGGTCCTGACCACGCGGCACGACCAGGGCGCCCTGGCCCGCGTCCTGGAGATCGTCGCCGGCCACGGCCTCAACCTCTGCAAGCTCGAGTCCCGCCCGGAGCCCAGCCGGCCCTGGGAGTACATGTTCTACATGGACATCGAGGGCTCCCTGGCCTCCGACGCCGTCTCCATGACCGTCGCTCTTCTCCGCCGCGAGTGCCCCTACCTCCACGTCCTGGGTTCCTACCCCGCCCGCACCACCGGCGAAGCCCTGCGCGACCGCCCCTCCGAGGGCGCCTCCCCACGGCGTTAGCCCGGATTATTCATGAGGGTTCGGAGCGAAGGGGGCAAGGTCCCATGAATGGCAGCGTTCTCGCAAGATTTGCGAGCGCAGGCGTGCTTGCGGCACGTTGACGCGGGAATCGGGAGAATGCCGCCAGGTGCGGTGTATCGCTCCCTGCAGCAGAAGATCCATGAATGATCCGGGCCGGGGCTTCCAGCCCTCCGTTCGCCAAGCCAACACCCCCTCCCTCCGGCGGGGAGATTGCTTCGTCGCTTCGCTCCTCGCAATGATGGGATGTTCGGGAAGGCTCCACGGCCTGTCACGGCGGGGAGCCGCGGGCTCACGAACGAACCGACCGGAGCGGCCCGTGGCCGCCGGCAAGGCCGGCGGACCATGCCCGCGGGCGCAGAAGGAGAACAAACCCCCACGGAGCCACGATCTGTGGTATTCCTTGCGCCGTGGATCTGGAACGACGGCTTGCCGACCATGTGGTCGTTTGCGACGGGGCCATGGGCTCCGAGCTCCTGGCGCGCGTCCCCGGTATCGCCAGCATCGATCTGGCGGCCCTGAGCCACCCCGACCAGGTTCTGGCCATCCACCTGGACTACCTGGAAGCCGGTGCCGAGATTCTCCAGACGGCGACATTCGCCGCCTCCCGGCCGCGTCTCGAGGCGCTCCGGGCCGGCGACCGGACCGAGGCCGTCAACGGCGCCGCAGTCAAGCTGGCCCGTGACGCGCGGGAGGTGGCCGGCGTGGATTGTCTGGTGGCCGGCTCCCTGGGCCCCCTGGCCGCCCTCCTCGATCCCGACGACCCCCGGGCCCGGCAGGCCCTCCAGACGGCCCACGCCGAACAGGCCTCCCTTCTGGCCGGGCGCGGCGTCGACCTCCTGGTCCTGGAGAGCTTCTTCCGGCTGGACGAACTGGAGCTTGCCCTGGATGCCGTCGCCAGTGTCACCTCCATCCCGGTCATCGCCCTGATGACCTTTCCCGCCGGGCGACCTCCCCACCCGTGGGCGGACATGGCGGCCCAGGTGGCCCGCCTGGCGCAACGGGACGTGGCGGCCGTCGGTCTCAGCTGTGCTCCGGGTCCCATGGGAACCCTGGAGATTCTCGAGCGGATTCCTCCCCTGTCCCGGCCCCTCGTCGTCGAGCCCAACGCCGGCGTGGTGGTTCACCGGCCGGACCGGGAGCTTCTCTCGCCGGCGACGCCCGCGTACCTGGGCCGCTTCGCCCGGCGAGCCGTGGAGCTGGGCGCCGCCATGGTGGGAAGCTGTTGCGGGACGGGGCCTGAGCATACCCGGGCCATCGCCGCCGCCGTCGCCGGCCTGCGGCCGCAGAGCACCGGGAGAACCGCCGTTGCGATCCGTTCGGTCCCGGAGCTTTCCACGGAGGCCAACGCCCCACGACAACCCAGCTCCGGCCTCGCCGAGGCCCTGGAGTCCGGCCGTTTCGTCCACGTCGTTCAGATCGATCCGCCCCGGGGGGCCAACTCCTCCCGGCTGGTCGAGGCCGTCCGGAGCATCTCTGCCGCAACGGAGATCGACGCCGTCGATATCAACTCCAACCCCCTCGGGCGTCTCCGGATGGATTCCCTGTGGCTGGCCGCCGAGATTCAGCGGGAGACCGGCGTTCCGACGATCCCGCACGTGACGCCGCGGGACTCCGGCGTCATGGGGCTCCAGTCCCAACTCCTCGGGGGGTGGCGGGCGGGGATCCGCAACCTCCTGGCCATCACGGGTGATCCCTCGACACTCGGGGACTACCCGGGCCACATGGACGTCAACCAGGTGGACATCTTCGAGCTGCTTCGGACCATCACCCGCATGGCCTCCGGTGAGGACTGGAGCGGCAACCCCATCGGCGATCCCCCGGCCTTTTTCACCGGCGTGGCCGTCAACCCCCACGCGGCGGACCTCGGGCAGGAGGCCGACCGGCTGCGGCGGAAGATCGACGCCGGCGCCCGCTTCGTCATGTCCCAGGTCTTCTTCGAGTGGGCGCCCTGGGAACGGCTCCTGGATCTCTTCGGCGGCCGGCTTCCCATCCCGGCGCTGGTGGCCATCTGGCCCCTGACCTCCCACAAGCTGGCCCTGCGCCTCCACTACGAGGTCCCGGGCATCCTGGTGCCCGAGGAGCTACTCGCCCGTCTCGAGGCCGCCGGACCCGAGGCGGCCCGTATCGGGGCCGAGCACGCCCGCCGGCTCCTGGACGAGGCGCCCGACAAAGCCCAGGGCGCCTACCTGATCGCCCCATTCAAGCGCCCGGAGCGGATCCTGGACGTGCTGGGGGAATAGGCGGGAACGGAACGCGTACAATCTAGCGTGAGCGCGACGATGACGATGCCGCTGTCCGACACCGAAGCCCTCCACCGCAGCTGGGTGGAACGGGCCCAGGCAGGAGACCGGGCCGCCCAGGAAGACCTGGCCCGGCACTGTCAGCGACTGGCCTACCTCGTGGCGCTCCAGCTGACGGGCAACCGGGATGACGCCCTGGACCTGGCCCAGGACGCCATGGTGCGTTTCTTCGGCTCCCTCCAGCGCTTCGACCGGAGCCGGCCACTGCGCCCCTGGCTCCTCAGAATCGTCCGGAACCTCTACCGCGACCGGCTCCGCCGCCGCAGGATCCGCCGAACGGAAGCCCTGGAGAACGTGGCGCCCGCCGTGTTGACCGAGGCGGCCGGTCCAGCTCCGAACCCCGAGGCCAGGTCCGAGCGCCGGGAGCTCCAGCGCCTCGTCTGGGAGGAGCTCCAGAAGCTCCCCCTCAAGTACCGGGAGGTCCTCGTTCTCCGCGACTACCAGGACCTGGAGTACGCCGAAATCGCCCACGTGCTCCGGGTACCGCGCGGGACGGTGATGTCCCGCTTGCACCGGGCCCGCCGCCGGCTGGCCCAGGCTGTCCGGGAACGCATGACGCCCGAAAGGGGTCAGGATCATGGCTGAGCGCTGCCCAACCGGCTTCGACGAGCGGCTCCTGACGGCCTACCTGGACAGTGAGCTGACCCAGGACGACGAACAGCGCGTGCGCATCCATGTGGAGGACTGCTCACACTGCGCCGCCATCCTCGAGGATCTCCGGAAGATCCGGGAGGCTGCCGTGAACACCAGCTTTGCCACACCACCCGACGAACAGTGGAAAGAGGCCCCGAGGACCGCCGCCAGCGGCGCGCTGCGCCGCCTGGGATGGTGGATTGCCGTCCCCTGGATCCTCGTTCTGGCGGCCTACGCCCTCTACGAGGCCTGGCAGGGAGCCGCCGGCGCCCTGGAGCGGGTTCTCGTCTTCGGAGGGATCAGCGCCGTCGTGCTGCTCTTCCTGTCCGTCCTCCTCGACAGGCTCCGCGACGCACGGGGCGACCGGTACCGCGAGGTGAAAAAATGATTGTTGCGACCACCGAGACCATCGCCGGAAAGAAGATCGTCCGCACACTGGGACTCGTCCGGGGCAACACCATCCGGGCCAGAGCCATCGGCAAGGACATCCTGGCCTTCATGCGGAACGTCGTGGGTGGCGAGGTGGCCGAGTACACCAAGCTGATGGCCGAGGCCCGTGAGCAGGCCCTGGACCGCATGATCGCAGAGGCACGGGAGCTGGGCGCCAACGCCGTCGTCTGCGTCCGGTTCATGACGGCCGAGATGATGCAGGGCGCCGCCGAGCTCCTGGCCTTCGGTACGGCCGTCGTCGTCGAGGATGTTGATCCCGGGGAATGAGGCGGCGTGACCAACCCGCGTTGTTCATGAGGGTTCGTCGCGAAAGGTGTGAGGCGCCGTGCACGGGGGTGTTCCCGCGCGGGACACGCGGGCCGCAACGCCGGCGGTGTGGGCTGTCCGTCAGCGCAGGCGTGCTGGTGCCACGTTGAGGGGGCAACCGAGTCCCCACCGCCAGGTGCGGCGCCCGAAGCCCTGCAGCAGAAGACTCGTGAACGATCCGGGCTCGCCCGGATTATTCATGAGGGTTCGTCGTGAAGGACTTTGGGCGTCGTGCATGGCTGCGCGCTCACAAGATGAGGGAGCGAAGGCGTGCTTGCGGCACGTTGAGCGAGCGAATCGAGAACGCGCAGCCAGGTGCGGCGCCCGAAGCCCTGCAGCAGAAGACTCGTGAATGATCCGGGCTAAGAGACGGTTTATTAGGAGACGATGGAGAGCACGGCGTCGGCGACCACCTCGGGGGCTTCCAAGGGCAACAGGTGCCCGCAGCCGGGGATGAGCTCCAGGCGCGCCCCGGGGATGCCGTCGGCGATCTCCCGGGAGAACTCCCGAAAGCCCGGCATGTCCTCGGCGCCGGCCAGGACGGCCGTGGGAACACCTATCTCACCCAGCCGGCCGGGAACGGTCCACTCCCGCTCCACGCGGTCCCGCTCGCGAGCCAGGTAGTCGGCGCCCGGGAAGTCCCGCAGGATCGCCTCCAGCTTCTCCCGCACCCCGGGCTTGCTCAGAGAGGGGGCGAAGAGGGGGCTCGAGGCCCAGGGACCCTCCATGGCGGCGCGCAACCCCTCGCTCCGGATCGTTCGCGCCACCTCCTTGAGGTTGGCCATGAATTCCGGCTCGAAGGGCCGGTCCGGGAGGACGGCGTCGATCAGAACGAGCCCCTCGACCAGCTCCGGCCGCTCCACGGCCAGCTCCAGGGCGACGCCGCCCCCCAGGGAGAAACCCACCACCGTGGCCCGCGGCACGCTGGCGGCCTCCAGCACCGCCGCCATGTCCGCCGCGTGGTGCGACCAGTGGTACCCGGACGGCGGAACGCTGCTTCGCCCGTGCCCCCGCAGATCCGGCCGGACGTGCCGAAGCCCCCAGCCGTCCAGAGCCCCCACGACGTCGTCGAACACGCGGTGATCCAGCGTGTGCCCATGGATCATCAGCACCGGCCTGCCAGCGCCCTCGTCCACGAAAAAGATCGAAACCCCACCATTCTGTGCCACCGCCATGGGAACCTCCTTCGGCGCCCCATTGTACGCCGCGCCGGTGTGGCGGTTGGCTCTCTCGGTTCCGGCAGACCGTTCCTCACCGGCTGGAACTGCCGGTGAAGATCCGCCGCACGGCGTGGGAGGGAGCCAAGCGAGGTGGAAACGCTCCAGAACCCCCGTACACACCGTTCGGGCCGCCTCCCTCGATGGCGAGCACTTGCTCCGAACGGCCTTCCCGCGGGCCGCCCGGTACAGTGTTTCCCATCCCACTGAGAAGACCGGGGAGCGGGTAAACACCGTACCCGGCACGCCCCGTCCAGCGTGACCTTCTCCGGAAGATATCCTGGGCGTTCCCTCCGTCCTTCCGTCCTCTCCCCTCTCTCCCTCTCCCCCGCTCCCCCTCGCCTGGTGTCCGGCGTACAATACCGGCCTGATGCGCGTGGTGAGCTTCCTCTTCAGCCTGTATCTGTGGCCCGTCGCGATCGCCATCACGGTGTTCTTTTCCACCGTGGCCGTCGTCGTCGCTCCGTTCTCGCCCACGGGCCGCACGACCCTCTACCTGGCCCGCTGGTGGGCCCGGTTGATCCTGATGGCCGCCACGATCCGGCTCCGGGTCGAGGGACTTGAGAACCTCGATACCTCCCGTTTCTACGTCATCATGGTCAACCACGAATCGGTTCTTGACATCCCGGCCCTGTTGGCGGCGCTCCCCTCCCGGATCGGGTCCCGCTTCCTGGCCAAGGAGTCCCTCTTCTCCGTCCCCTTCCTTGGCTGGGCACTCAAGGCCCTGGGTTTCATCCCCGTCGACCGGGTCAACCGGACCAAGGCGGTCGGGATGTTCCTCGAGGCCATCGACCATGCCCGGGGCGGCAACTCGTTGTTGCTCTTTCCCGAGGAGACCCGCACCAACGACGGCCGCCTCCTCCCCTTCCAGCGGGGGGGGTTCCTCTTGGCCATTCGCTCCCGCTTCCCCATCTTGCCCGTCGGTCTCGAGGGCCCCCGGCTGGCCATGCCCCCCTACGACTGGAAGGTGCGGCCGTTCAGCACCATCACCGTCCGCATCGGCAAGCCCATACCGACGGAAGACCGCAGCATGAAGGAGCGGCAGGCGCTCATGGACGAGACACGGTGTATGATCGACCGGCTCCGGGGGCCCCGCGGGCACATCCAGGAGCCCGAGAGGGAATGCAATCCCGCCTCCTGAGGTTGGAATCCGAGGTCACGAAAGGAGCCACGCCATCATGGAAATGCAACTGTCCCACGACGCCGTTCGAGAGGCCCTCCGCCAGATCAAGGATCCGGTGACCGGCCGCAACCTGGAGGACGGGGGCTTCATCCGCCAGCTGGAGATCGATCGCGCCACCATCCGGGTCCTTGTGACCCTCGTGGGCGTTTCTCCGGCCGCCGCCAAGGAGGTCGAGGACAGGATCCGGGACTCCCTGTCCAGGATCGAGGGGGTCGAACAGGTCCAGGCCGAAGTTCGTATCCTCCCGGCCCAGACCGGGCCGCAGCTGCCCCAGGCCGGCGCTCCCCAGGTGGGCAGCCAGGCAGCTCCCGCCTGGGCCGACCGGATCAAGGAGATTCGGCACGTGATCGCCGTCGCCTCGGGCAAGGGGGGCGTGGGAAAGTCCACCGTCGCCGCCAACCTGGCCGTCGCCCTGGCCGCCCAGGGACGATCCGTGGGGCTGCTGGACGCCGACATCTACGGACCCTCGCAGCAGATGATGATGGGCGGCGGTCAGCCCCTGGCGGACCAGTCGGGGAAGATCTACCCCGTCGAAACGGAGCCGGGGGTCAAGGTCATCTCCCTCGGCCACATCATCGAGGCCGACCAGCCGGTCATCTGGCGCGGCCCGCTGCTGATGAAGGCCCTGGAGCAGTTCTTCAGCGACGTCGTCTGGGGCACCCTGGACGAGCTGATCGTCGACCTGCCGCCGGGGACCGGTGACGTGGCGATCACCCTCTGTCAGAACGTACCCATGACCGGCGCCATCATCGTTACGACCCCCCAGGACGTCGCCTTGATCGACGCTCGCAAGGGTCTGGCCATGTTCAAGAAGATGGACGTCTCCGTCATGGGGATCATCGAGAACATGTCCTACTACGAGTGCCCCTCGTGCCACCACGTGGAGTACATCTTCGGCAAGGGGGGTGGCGAGCGCAGCGCCAGGGATCTCGATGTGGCCTTCCTGGGCGGCGTCCCCATCGATCCGGCCATCGTCGCCGGCGGGGACACCGGCAAACCCATCGTTCTCCATAAGCCCGACTCGGGGGCGGCGAAGGCCTTCAGCGAGTTGGCCACCAGGATCATTCAACAGGTGGATCAGGGCTGAGCCCAAGCACCTCGAAGATCACGAGACGTGAGGCGCCCCCGGCCAGGTCTCGGCTCAGCACCAGGTTCGCGGGCTCGACCTTGGCCGTGACGGGGCATTCCAGGCAGGCGATGGCGCCGGCAGGTAACACCTCCAGGTCCACTGCGAGCTCGAGTGCCTTCAGCCCCTCCTCCCACGCCTCGAAGGGTGGGTCGGCCCAGGCCAGGCCGAAGCGCTCGCCCGATCGCGCCAGGGACCGGATGGCCGCCAGGGCTGGCCGGACAACGAGGCGGGCACGCTCGGGAGGAAGCTCGAGGGCTTCGAGGTTCCGGCGGATCAAGCCGGCCGCGCCACGGTGGGACTCGACGAGAACGGCGGCCCTGGCGCCCCGCGACAGGGCTTCCAGGGAAACGGCCCCAGTACCGGCGAAAAGGTCGAGGAAGCGCTCCTCCGCAACCCGACCCCCGAGGACGGCAAAGGCCCGCTCCCGCAGGGCGTCCGGAGTCGGCCGCAGCCGCATGCCGCGGGAGGGTCCCCGGATCCGTCTCGATCGCCAGAGGCCTCCGGTGATCCTCACGGAGCTGCCCGCGAAAGCACCCGCAGGATCCGATTCGCCCGATCGGTCTTGGTCACGAGCTCGGCCAGTCCCACGTTCTTGTATTCCACAATGACCGTACCGTCGTCCCGGACTTCGATGACCTCGGCCTCCTGACCGGTGACCATCTCCACCACATCGCCCGCCCGGGGCTCCCACGCCATCACCTCGTCGTATCCGCTGGGGGTCGCCAGCACCTTGGCCTGGAGATCGTCGAGGATGGTTCCCAACCGCCCGATGGCCATGGGCATCATCGTGATGGTGGAGAATCTCAGCTGCACGGGTTCGCCGGGACCGGCGGCGAGGCGGATGGTGACGGTGCCCTCTCTTCCACCCTGCTCATCGGGAATGGAGTCCAGCCCACGGATCTGTCGCGCCACGTCCTCCAGGGCGACCAGGTAGCCCACCAGATCCTCCCGCTCAAGGGTCCGTTTGAACAGGGTCGGCTTGGAACCCCCGTACCGGACCGAGACGACGGCCACGCCGTTGCTGAAGAGCGAGAGGCGCGTCTGGTCTCCCGAACGCTCGATGGTCCGATCGACGATGGCCGAGGGCGCCCGGGCCGCCACGGTCGGCACGGGCGTCGCCGGCGGAGGGGTCGGCACCACCCAGACCGCCTGGAGGGCCAGGAAGACGGCCGCCCAGCTCACCGCCTCATCTCCCCGTGCAGTCGGAGCGCTTCCGTCCGGGCCAGCTCGAGAGCATCCGCCTCGTCAACCTCCCCATCCAGCAGGGCATCCCGCACCCGCTCGATGGCCGCTCCGATCCAGGGCCCCTGGGGAATGCCGAGTTTCAACAGGTCTGCCCCACGAACCGGCGCCGGCTGGCGGACCGCCGCCTCCAGGGCGTCGGCGACCCTCCGCCGGGCTTCGAGCTCCAGACGTGCCATGGCAAGGAGCACCGAAGTGATCTGGGCCTCCTCCACGGCACGGACGAGTTTGCTGCGGCGCACCGTATCCTCCACGGCCCCGAGGAGTCTCGAGACCTCTCCGGGCACGGCCACGAAGCGGTCGAAGGCCGCGCCGCTCAACGCAAGCCGCCGGGCCAGACCCTCGGCGCCCACACCGTCGAGATCCAGGACGACCCCTTCCAGGTACAGGCTCCACATCTCGGGAAGACTTCCCAGGCCCTCCATCTCGAACCACCGGGTGATCCCCTCGAGCTCCAGGAGATACCCTTCGAGCCCGCCGTTCCATGAGGCACCGGGAACGATGGCCTCGAGGAGCCCCAGCTCGGCCAGCAGCTCCAGGGCGGCCGCCGGGTGCACCTCGGCCAGAAGGAGCTGGAGCTCGTGACGGAGCCGCTGGCCCGAGAGCCGGTCGAAGACCCCTTCCCTCAGGGCCGTGGCGATCAGGTGCCTCGTGTCGCCCGTGATGGTGAAGTTCAGCCGCCGCGCATAACGCACGGCACGGATGGCCCGCGTCGGGTCATCGATGAACGACAGGGAGTGGAGCACGCGGATCTCGCGCCGGTCCAGGTCCTTGCGCCCCCCGAAGAAGTCGACCAGGGTCCCGAAACGATCCTTGGAGAGCGCAATGGCCAGGGCGTTGATGGTGAAGTCGCGCCGGTAAAGGTCCTGGCGAATGAGGGAGGTCTCCACCTCGGGCAACGCCGCCGGGGTCCGGTAGAACTCGGTCCGGGCCGAGGCGACATCCACACGTCGGCCCTCGGGAAGGATGACGACGGCGGTCATGAACGGCTCGTGGGGATGACAGGAGCCACCAGCCGCCTCCGCCAGCTCGCGGGCGAAGGCGATTCCGTCCCCCTCCACGACCAGATCGACGTCCTCGTTGGGCCGCCTCAGCAGCAGGTCCCGGACGACGCCCCCCACCATGTAGACGAACTCACCGCGGCGAGCCGCCACGTCCCTGGCCAGCTCCAGCACCCTCTGCACCCAGGCGGGCGCCACCTCCCGCAGGAGTCCCGTCACCGACTGGGTGACGTGCCGCGCGCTGCGGATCCGGTTGTCCAGGGTCGAGCCCGCCAGGTGCTGCTGTTCGAAGAGACGGCGAAACAGCTCCATGCGTGTGATGATCCCCACGGGCTGTCCCCCGTCCTCGACGATGACGAAACGGCAGCTGGTCTCCAGGAAACGGTCCCTGAGGGACTCGACTGAAGTGTCCCCGGGAACCGTCGGCACCTCGGGCAGCATGACGGTGGTCACGAGGCGGTCCTCAAGGCCGTGGGAGATGGCCTGATCCAGGACCTGGCGCGTGACGGTTCCCACCAGCTTCCCCCCGACGGGCTCCTCCACCGGCAGGGCGTTGACCCGCAGGTGGTTCATCCGCTCCTTTGCCTGCCCGACGGTGAAGAAGGCCGGAAGGGTGAAGATCCTGGGCAGCGCCAGATCCCGGGCCGTCACCGGCGGCGGCAAGGCCTCCCCCAGGACGGCCAGCAGCTGCTCCCGGACCTCGACCTCGGTGGACCCGCTGACGCGGGCCGAGGCCGCCGTGGGGTGGCCCCCTCCCCCGAAGCGCTGGGCCACCTCACCCACGTGCAGGCCGGGGATCCGCGAGCGAAGAATGATGTTGATGTTGGGGGGCTGGACCAGCAGTGCCACGCCGACGGGAAGATCGAAGGTCTCGATCCACCGGTGGACGACGTAGGCGACCTCCTCGTGGTAGCGGTCCACCTCCACCGAGGCGATGGCCACGGAGACCCCGTTGACCAGGAACTCCCGGGTTCCTTCCACCAGCCGGTTGAGCATCTCGAACTGCTCGGGTTCCAGGCCCCGCAGCACCCAGCGCCGGACCCACTCCAGCGACCCACCCTGCTCCACCAGCCGCGCGGCGGCCCGCAGATCTTCCGGAGAGGTCTCCCGAAAGGAGAGGCCGCCCGTGTCCTCGTAGATCCCCATCAGCATCAACGACGCCTCCTCCGGCGTGGGCTCGA
>CAZXNA010000016.1:0-37777 GCA_964641295.1 uncultured Thermoanaerobaculia bacterium | reverse complement strand
CTCGGTACAGAGCTGAAGGCGCCTCCGGCACCGCGGTGGTGTCCTGGTCCGACGGGGAGCGGGCGTGCGCACGCCTCGCCGTCCCCGCGGAGGGGGACTCATCGCCGGAGGTTGCCGCCCGGCGGCGGCTCAACCGGACCCTGGGGGGGGGCGCCGCCAGCCGACGCTTCCAGCGCCTCCGGGAGGAGGAAGGGTTGACCTATGACATCTTCTCGGGCCTCGTGCTGCGGCGGTCGGGGGGGCTGGTCGAAATTGGGTGGGCCTGCGGTGCCGAGGTGTTCACCCGGGTTCAGGATGCCGTCCTCGAGGAACTCGAGGCCCTTCCGCGGAACCTCTCCTTCGAGGAGGTGGCCGTGGCCGTGGAAGCCATGAGGCGGGGGCTCACCATGGATGCCGAGGATCCCGTGGCGCGTTGCTCCATGGAAGCGTCGGAGCTCCTCGAACGCGGCCGTCCCTTCGAGCTGGAGACGGTTGTCGCCGAGCTCGAAGCCGTCGACGTCGAGGCCCTGCGGCGGCTCGCGGGACGGACCTTCCGCAGGGAGACCATGGCCCGGGCCGTCTGCGGACCCGAGGCGGTTCTGGAGCAGGTGGCGTGATCGGCCTTCGTGTCAAGCGCCTTCCCCACGGCGTCGGGTTGCCCCTCCCGCGCTACGCCACCGCCCTTTCGGCCGGCGCGGACCTGCTGGCTGCCGTCACCGGGCCGGTGGTCCTGGGCCCCGGCGAGCGGGTCGCCGTGCCCACGGGCCTGATCCTGGAGATCCCGGCGGGCTACGAGGGGCAGGTTCGGCCGCGGTCCGGGCTGGCCCTCCGCACGGGGGTCACGGTGGCCAATGCGCCGGGCACCATCGATGCCGACTACCGGGGCGAGGTCAAGGTCCTTCTCATCAACTTGGGTCGCGAGGCCGTCACCATCACCAGGGGTGATCGGATCGCCCAGCTGGTGATCGCTCCGGTGATCCAGGTGCGGCTGGAGGAGGCCGAGGAGCTCGGAGAGACGGAACGCGGCAGCGGCGGCTTTGGCTCCACGGGGGTGTGAGGGTGGAGATCGCGGTCCTTGCGTCGGGCTCGTCGGGAAACGCGGTCTTCGTTAGGTCGGGGGAGAGCGGCGTTCTTGTCGATGCCGGCATTTCCCAGTTGGCCATTCGCCGGCGGCTGGAGGCCGTGGGTTACCCGATGGAAGGAATCTCCGCCCTGCTGGTCACCCACGAACACAGCGATCATGTCGGTGGGATTCCCGTGCTGCTCAAGCGGCATCCCATGCCCGTGTGGGCGACGGCGGGCACCTGGTCCCGGCTGACGGTGCGGAGCTCCGGGGGTGGGGAGCTGCGCTCGGGCCGTGTGCTCCGCCTGGGGGGACTTCAGGTGCTGCCCGTGGCCACCAGTCATGACGCCTCGGAGCCCGTGGCCTTCATCCTCGACGACGGTTCGGTCCGGGTGGGGATCTGTACGGATACCGGCGTCGTGACCCCCCTGCTGGAGGAACGGTTGAAGGCCTGCGACCTGCTGTTCCTCGAGGCCAACCACGACGCGGACATGCTGCGCCACGGCCCCTACCCCTGGCACCTCAAGCAGCGGATCGCCTCACGGCACGGACATCTGGCCAATCACCAGGCCCAGGAGGCCCTGGCCCGGCTGGTGTCGCCTGCCCTCCGCGGCGTGATCGCCATGCACCTCTCGGAAACGAACAATCTGCCGGGCCTTGCGGAGGAGTGCTTCGCCGGCGTGGTCAACGGCGCCATCCCCGTCGGTGTTGCCAGCCGCGACCACATCCTCCGCATCACCGTGGACGCCGCCACCGTCCGCATGGAACGTTTGCAGGCACCGCCCTCCCGCGCGCGCCGCCGGGGTCCCTGAGCGGCCTGAACCCGTCCATCTCCGGCCCCCCCGGCCGCGGTCACGGGCTCCTTTCCCTGCAGGGTGACCACCTTCGACCCATTCGACGAGGGGGGCGGTGTTCATTGATGGCTCTGTTGGAAGACGTGAGGGGTGGCACGCGCCGCCGAGCGTGTCCTTCCGAGCCCGGGTGGGGCGTCGCGCACGGCCTGCGGGTGGGAACGAAGTAAAGGCGGGAGACCTGGTGTCTCCCGCCCGGCATTGTTGAACGGATGGCGGCTCAGGAACACCCTGTTGTGGCGCCGCACGAGATGCACTTGAGGCAGGTGCCGTTGCGAACCATGGTCAGCTGGCCGCACTCGGGACAGAGCTCACCCTCGTAACCCTTGAGGCGGGCCTCCTCCATGGCTCGGGCCATCTCGTCGCCGACGAGGGCGCTGGAGCCGGATATGGTGCTGGCCGATCTGCGGGCGGCCGCGGCGGTCTGGCCCACCGCGATGCTGTGGACCTCGGCCATGGGCTCCTCCTCATCCTCCTCCTCGTCCAGGGGCGCCGTGGTGGTGCTTCCCACGGCGTCGTGGCGCACATCCTCGGGGTGGACCTGGCCCAGATCGGTTCGATCGAGGTAGGTGATGGCCAGCTCGCGGAAGATGTAGTCGATGACCGAGGTGGCCATCTTGATGCGGTCGTGGCCGCCGACCATGCCGTTGGGCTCGAAGCGAGTGAAGACGAAGGCGTCCACGAACTCCTCGAGGGGGACGCCGTACTGGAGGCCCAGGGAGACGGCGATGGCGAAGCAGTTCATCAGCGAGCGGAAGGCGGCACCCTCGCGGTGCATATCGAGGAAGATTTCACCCAGGGAGCCGTCGGCGTATTCGCCCGTTCTCAGGTAGACCTTGTGCCCGCCGACGGTGGCCTTCTGAGTGTAGCCGCCGCGGCGCTGGGGGAGCCGGTGCCGGCGGGCCTGGTAGCGAAGAACGACGCGCTCTGCCATGGCTTGGGCGACGGTGCCCGTATCGCCGGTGGCGACGGCCTCGGCGATGGCCTCCTCGTCCTCGCTGTCGAGTCCTATGGAAAGGGGCTGACTGAGCTTGGAGCCGTCGCGGTAGAGGGCAACGGCCTTGACCATCTTTTCCCAGGCGATACGGTAGGCACGCTGGATGTCGGCCACGGTCGCGTCCGCCGGCATGTTGATGGTCTTGGAGATGGCGCCCGAGAGGAAGGGCTGAGCGGCGGCCATCATGAGGATGTGGCCCTCGTACCGGATGAAGCGCGTACCCTTGCGGCCGCACCGGTTGGCGCAGTCGAAGACGGGGAGGTGCTCCTCCTTGAGGCGGGGCGCTCCCTCCACCGTCATGGTTCCGCAGGCCCAGGTGTTGGCCGCGTCGATCTCCGCAGCGCTGAACCCGAGCCGCTCCAGCACGTCCAGGCGCCAGTCGGCGAGATCCTCGTCCGTGAAGCCCAAGCCCCGGAGGGTGTCCTCGCCGAGGATGTGGGGCGCGAAGGCGTTGCGGATCTCGAAGGCCGTGGGGATGGCCGCCTCGATCCGGGCGATGGCCGCCTCGTCGAAGCCCATGCGGCGCAGGGTGTCGTGGCCGATGGTGGGGCACCCCTCGAGGGTTCCGTGACCGACGGTGTAGGTGACGATGTCCTCGATGGCCTCCTCATCGTACCCCAGGCGGCGGAGCGCCGTGGGAATCGCCTGGTTGATGATCTTGAAGAAGCCGCCGCCGGCCAGCTTCTTGTACTTGACCAGGGCAAAATCGGGTTCGATGCCCGTGGTGTCGCAGTCCATGACCAGGCCGATTGTCCCCGTGGGCGCCAGCACAGAGACCTGGGCGTTCCGGTAGCCGTGACGCTCGCCCTTCTCCAGGGCGCGGTCCCACGCGGCGCGGGCGGCCTCGAGCAGCTCTCCGGGCGTCCGGGAGGGATCGAGCCCCGTCGGGAGGATGGTCAGCTCTTCGTACTCCTCGGGGGGAGCGTCGTGGGCGGCCCGCCGGTGGTTGCGGATGACCCGGAGCATGGCCTCGCGGTTCTCAGCAAAGGCGGGGAACGGACCGTGTTCGGCCGCCATGTCCGCCGAGGTGGCGTAGGACTCCCCGGTCATGAGGGCGGTGATGGCCCCGCAGATGGCCCGTCCCTCGTCCGAGTCGTAAGGGATGCCCAGCCGCATCAGCAGCGAGCCGATGTTGGCGTAACCCAGACCCAGGGTCCGGTACCGGTAGCTGAGCTCGGCGATTCTCCGGCTTGGAAAGGAGGCCATGAGAACGGAGATCTCGAGGACGACGGTCCAGAGCCGGACGGCGTGGCGGAAGCTGTCGACATCGAAGGTGCCGTCTTCACGGAGGAAGCGCACGAGGTTGAGGGACGCCAGGTTGCAGGCCGTGTCGTCCAGGAACATGTACTCGGAGCAGGGGTTGGAGGCGTTGATCCGGCCCCCGGCAGGGCAGGTGTGCCACTCGTTGATGGTGTCGTCGAACTGGACCCCGGGGTCCGCGCACTCCCAGGCGCTCTCGGCGATGGTGTCCCACAGCTTCCGGGCCGGGATCTCCTTGGCCACCTTGCCGTCGGTCCGCCGGGTCAGGTACCAGTCGCGGTCGGCGTCCAGGGCCTGGAAAAAGGCGTTGGGGACGCGGACGCTGTTGTTGGAGTTCTGCCCCGAGACGGTGAAGTAGGCCTCGCCGTCCCAGTCCGTTGTGTACTCCTCGGCGGGGTACTCGCGGAAGCCCTGACGGGCCAGCTGCAGGGCCCGCTGGAGGGCGCCGTCGGGGACCCCGGCCCGCCGTGCCGTGGCCAGGGCGACCCGGAGGGTGGGGTTCTTCTTGGGGTCCGTGTTGGGTGTGTCACCGCCGTCGGGGAAGCAGGAATCCATGACCGACTGGACCCGCTCGCGCAGGACCCGTGAACCCGCCACGAGGGCCGCCACCTTGCGTTCCTCGACGGCCTTCCAGGTGATGAACGACTCGATGTCGGGGTGGTCCAGGTCGAGGCAGACCATCTTGGCCGCCCGGCGCGTGGTGCCGCCCGACTTGATGGCGCCGGCCGCGCGGTCCCCGATCTTGAGGAAGGACATGAGACCCGAGGAACGCCCACCGCCCGAGAGCGGCTCCCCCTCGCCGCGAAGGGCCGAGAAGTTGCTGCCCGTTCCCGAGCCGTACTTGAAGAGGCGCGCCTCACGGACCCACAGGTCCATGATGCCGCCCTCGTTGACCAGGTCGTCGGCCACCGACTGGATGAAGCAGGCGTGGGGCTGGGGGTGCTCGTAGGCGCTCTCCGAGACCTTAAGCTCCCCGGTTTCCGGGTCGGCGTACCAGTGACCCTGGGGCGGTCCGTCGATGCCGTACGCCCAGTACAGGCCCGTGTTGAACCACTGGGGGGAGTTGGGCGCCGCCATCTGGTTGGCCAGCATGTGGCAGAGCTCGTCGTAGAAGGCCTGGGCGTCCTCCTCGGTGTCGAAGTACCCGTGGCGCCTGCCCCAGTCGGTCCAGCAGCCGGCCAGGCGGTGGAAGACCTGCCGGGCGTCCCGTTCAGGGCCGAGCACCGGGTTGCCGGCGTCGTCGGTCAGGGGCTCACCGTTCTCGTCCAGTTGAGGCACGCCGGCCTTGCGGAAGTATTTCTGGACGAGAACGTCGACGGCAACCTGGGACCAGGAGGCCGGGGCCTTGACATTCTCCATGGAGAAAACCAGCGTGCCGTCGGGGTTCCTGATCTCGCTGCTGCGCACGACGAATTCGATACCTTCGTAGGGGTCGTGGCCAGCCGTCGTGAACCGTCTCTCCACCTTCATGCCGCGCTTACCTCCCCAGAAATGTGTCCCCACGCCACCGCGGAAGAATGGCCCCGAAAAAGGCATTTCAACCGTCCGCGTTGCGTTGATGGAGAGCACTATATCTTGGGGTTGTCGGGGGTGTCAATACCAGATGTTGTGGTTCGTCGGTGTTTTTCTAAGTCTCTGAAAACGGCGCAGATGGGATGAAGCGTCCGACGTTTTCACAGCTGTTCCATTCGGATTCCGCTCTCGGCGGGGGCGTTTAGCACTTCCACTCGACGGGGTCAAGGCCCTTCGAGCAGAACCGGCGGGGGTGTGTGATCCGGGTCAGTTTCCATAGCGGGCGGCGATGCGTGGGAAGAGATATTCGTGGAATGCTTCCCGGAGACCGTAGCGGGGAGCAAGCCCCCAGTCCGCCCTGGCGGCCGAGTCGTCGACGTCCTCGGGCCACGAGTCGACGATGGCTTGCCGCTTGAGGTCGGGCTCGAAGCGGATTTCGGCTTCCGGGAAGCCCTCGAGGACCAGCTGGCGGATCTCCTCGGCCGAGGGGTTGAAGGCGCCGATGTTATAGACGTTGTAACGGAGGCGGGTCCGTTCGGCCCGCGCCAGCTTGAGGAGAGCGTCCACGGCGTCGGGCATGGCCATGAAGGGGATCCTCGTGTCGGGGCGGACGAAGCAGGCGTAGGGTTGCCGCCGGGCGGCGGCGTGGATCATTTCCGGGGCGAAGTCGGAGGTGCCGCCGGAGGGTACCGTGTCGGCGCTGATCAGACCGGGGAAGCGGATGGCCCGGAAATCGACCTTCCCCGAGAGCTTCTCCGCGGCCAGCTGCTTGTAGTGGTGGTTGAAGTAGCGGCCCAGGTGCTCGCAGTAGAGTTTGTTGCAGCCGTACATGGTCGTGGGGACGTTCCACTCGTGTTCCCTGACGCGGCCGACGCGGGCCCGGGTTTCCAGATCCGGCAGGCCGTAGGCCGCGATGGAGCTGGGATAGAGGAAGACGACCGAGCGCCCGTGGGACTCCCCCTGCTTCTGGGCGAAGTCCAGGAGGTTGAGGGTGCCCTCGACGTTGACCTGGTGGGCCGTCACGGGTGTGAACTCGCCGCGGGTCGAGAGCAGGGCCGCCAGGTGGAAGATCATGTCGACCTCATACTCGGAGAGGATCCTCTCCAGGAGGTTGGTGTCCAGGATGGAGCCCGTGAACTCCCGGGCGACCTTGTCGTGGAGGGAAGCGTCCAGGGGGTTGAGGTCGATGGTGATGATGGGCGGCCGGCTCTCCTCCCACAGCCGCTCGATCAGGCCGTGACCGATCTCGCCGCCGGCGCCGGTGATCAGGATGACGGGCTTGCGCATGGTGCCTCCCGGCCCGTGTTCGGGCCAACGCCAAGGGTGGCGAACCGGACCCGGAGTGTCAAGGGACGGGAGGTGGTCGGGAACCTTTCGGGGCGAGGAAGCGTATTCCTGGTGAACTGTGAAAGTCCAACGGAGGCATCCCATGGCGAAGCTGGTGCGAGCGGTCCTGATCCTGATGGTCCTCGGAGGGGTGGTCTACGGCGTGTACGCCGGCTTTGCCGCCGGGCAGAACGCGGGACCGGAGTGGACGACGGTCAAGGTGAGCCGGGGCGACATCACGGAAAAGGCCCTGGCCGTCGGGCAGATCGAGCCGCGGGACCAGGTACACGTCAAGTCCAAGATCTCGGGACTTGTCAAGCGCTGCTTCGTGGAGGTCGGCGATGTGGTGAAGGTGGGCGATCCCCTCTTCGAAATCGCTCCGGATCCAACGCCCGGAGAGCTCCTCAACGTGGACAACCGGCTCCGCCAGGCCGAGGCGACCTTCGCCAAGGTGAAGGCGGACTTCGGGAGAGGGCGCTCACTCAACGAGCGCGGCCTCCTCTCGGAAGGCGATCTGGACGGCCTCAAGGAGGCCTTCGAGCTGGCCAGGGTTGCCCTGGCCGAGGCCCGGGCCAACCGGGAGCTGACCCGCCACGGCAAGGTCTCAACGGGAGGGACGCGGGTCGAGACGGTCATCCGGGCGCCGGCCTCCGGGACGGTGCTGACGCGACTGGTCAACCAGGGCGACCCCGTCGTTCCGTTGACCTTCTACCAGCCGGGCACCGACCTGGCGACCATCGCCGACATGGGGGACCTGGTTTTCAAGGGGACGGTGGACGAGATTGACGTGGGGAAGGTCACCATCGGCATGCCGTGCCGCATCAAGGTGGGCGCCCTGCCGGATACCGCCGTTCACGGGCGACTGGCCCGGATCGCCCCCCAGGCCACCAGGAGCGAGGGTGCCACGCGCTTCGACGTGGAGATCGAGCTGGAGCCCCACGAGGGGGTTACCCTCCGGGCCGGCTACTCGGCCAACGCAGACATCATCATCCGGGAGAAGACGGGCGTCCTGCTGATCCCCGAGCGACTGGTCAGCTTCGAGGAGGACGGCAAGAAGGCGACGGTTGAGGTGCCCCCCGCGGAACCCAAGGGCGAGCCCCGGAAGGTGGAGGTTACGCTGGGCCTTTCCGACGGACTCAATGTCGAGGTTCTTTCCGGCCTTTCCGAGGATCAGGAGATCGTCCAGCGGCCGCCCAAGGAGATCTCGTGACCATGACCGCCAGCTTCCCGTGGGAGTCGTAGGATGGGTGTCCGGGCCTTCTTCCGCCAGATGTGGCGCGACCTGGTCACCCAGAAGCTGCGCACCTTCCTGACGGTCTTCGGCATCACCTGGGGGACGGTGGCCGTCAGCCTTCTCCTGGCCTTCGGCATCGGGTTGCAGCGGAGCCAGACCCGGTCCATGGCCGGGATGGGCGACCGCATCGTCATCGCCTGGCCCTCCCGGACCTCGCTGCCCTGGGAGGGTGTGGACCGCGGGCGCCGGATCGACATGCGCGACGACGACATCGTCTTCCTCCAGGGCTCCGTACCGGGGATCGCCGCCATCTCTCCGGAGATGAGCACGGAACTCAAGGCCCGCTGGGGCACCAAGGTGCGCGCGGTCAGTGTCTCGGGCGTCTGGCCCTCCTACGGTGCCATGCGCAACATGGTGCCCCAGGCGGGTGGGCGGTTCATCGACGCCCTGGATCAGGAGAGACGGCGCCGTGTGGTCTTCGTCGGTAACGAGATCGCAGAGGATCTCTTCGGAACCCAGGATGCCGTCGGCGAGGTCGTCCAGCTGGGCGGATCGCCGTTCACCGTCGTCGGGGTCCTGAGGCCCAAGGAGCAGGACTCGGCCTACTCGGGGAGGGACCACAGCAAGTTCGTCATCCCCGAGAGCACCTTCCGTGCCCTGACGGGGCACCGCTACCTCAATGACTTCATCTACAAGGCCGAGCGTCCGAAGCTCAACGCCGGCCTGACCCGGCGGATCCGGAGGGCACTGGCCCGCCGGATGCACTTCGATCCCGACGACGACCAGGCGCTCCAGGTGTGGGACACCACCGAGATGTTCGAATTCTTCGACACCTTCATGCTGGCCTTCAACGCCTTCCTCGGGATCATGGGCCTCCTGACCCTCGTGGTCGGCGGGATCGGCGTGTCCAACATCATGAACGTGGTGGTCGATGAGAGGACGCGTGAGATCGGCATCAAGATGGCCCTGGGCGCCAAGGGCCGTACGATCCTGCTGCAGTTCCTGGTCGAGACACTGGTGATCACTGCGGCCGGAGGCGCGGCCGGAATGGCCATCGCCGTGGGGATCTGTCGGCTGGTCCCCCATCTGGGAATGGACGACATCATCGGGAACCCCGTTCTCTCTCCCGGCATCGCCATCCTGACCACCGTGAGTCTGGGGTTGATCGGCTTCGTGGCGGGGTACTTCCCGGCCCGCGATGCCGCCCGCCTCGATCCCGTCGTGGCCATGAAGGTGTAGGGCGAAACATGTGGAGAGAACGCCCCCCCGTGGTCACGTGGCAACTCTTTCTCAGGGCTTCCGCCCTGCAGAAAAAGCGGGCCGTGCTGACCATCGCCTCCATCGCGTGGGGGACCGTGGCGATCCTGATGCTCCTGGCCTTCGGGCAGGGCCTCCGGGACCAGCTGATGCGGGGGCGGCGGGGCCTGGGGGACAACATCGCCATCATCTGGCCCGGCGAGACCTCCAAGATCTGGCAGGGCCTCCCCATGGGCCGTAACGTCGAGCTGCGGCTCGAGGACGTGGACTTTCTCCGGAGCCGCCTGCCGGACGTCGAGATCGTCGGGGAGATCACCTCCTGGAACACCACCCTGAGCCTGGGTACGGGCCGGACCATCACCGGCCGGGTAACGGGTGCCAACTGGCAGTACGGGGAGGTGCGGAACCACTATGCCGGGCCAGGCGGCCGCTTCCTCGATCCCCTGGACGAGCAGAGCAAGCGGCGGGTGGCCTTTCTCGGGGACGCGATCGCACGGGAGATCTACGGGGACGAGAACCCCGTGGGCAGTGTGCTCCATATCAACGGGTCGCCCTACACGGTGATCGGGGTCATGCAGCACAAGCTCCAGATGGGGGCCTACGGGGGACCCGACGAGGATCACGTGGTCGTCCCCCTGACGACCCTGGCGCCCCAGCTCGGGTGGGAGTACCTGGGAAACCTGGTCGTCAAGGTCCGGCGGCCGGAGCTGATGGAGGACGCCCTCGACCGGATCCGGAAGGCCCTGGCGGCCAAATACCGTTTCGATCCGTCCGACGAGCAGGCGCTCGCCGTGTGGAATACGGTCAGGAGCTCCGAGATCATGGAGAACATCACCGTGGGGATTCAGCTCTTCCTCGGCATCGTCGGGGCGCTGACCCTCCTGATCGGTGGTGTCGGCGTGGCCAACATCATGTACGCTGTCGTCAAGGAGAAGACCCGCGAGATCGGCGTGCAGATGGCCCTGGGTGCCCGCGGCCGCTGGGTGACGGGGACGATCGTTCTCCAGGGCCTGGCCTACACCCTGGCCGGAGGGCTCGTGGGCAGCGCCATCGCCGTGGTAATCGTCACCCTGCTCGACCTGGTGCCGGTCCAGGGGAACCAGGCCCTGGAGCTCCTGGGCAAGCCGACCCTGTCGTGGCCCATCGCCGTGGCGACGGCGGCGCTGCTCGGTCTCGTGGGCATCCTGGCCGGCTACTTTCCGGCGCGCCGGGCGGCGGTCATCGATCCGGCCGAGACACTGCGGTACGAGTGAGGAGAAGCCATGAACTGGCCCTTTGCCAAGCGTGAAGACCGTGCGTCCGGGGGGGGCGACGGGCGCATCATCGAGATGCGTGGAATCCGGAAGGTCTACGACACGGGGAAGATCCAGGTGGAAGCCCTGCGCGACATCGACCTCAGTGTCGACCGCGGAGAGTTCGTCGCCGTCGTCGGACCCTCGGGCTCGGGCAAGTCGACGCTGCTCAACCTGCTGGGGTGCCTGGATACCCCGACCGACGGCGAGTACCGGTTGGCAGGTGAACCCGTCGCCGGCCTGGACCGCGACGGCCTGGCCGAGGTGCGGAACCGCCGGGTGGGCTTCGTCTTCCAGAACTTCAACCTGCTGCCCCAGCTGAGCGCCCTGGAGAACGTGGAGATGCCCATGCTCTTCGGCGGGGTGCCGGCCAGGCGGCGGCGGGAACGGGCGCGGAAGCTGCTGGAACAGGTCGGGCTGGGGGACCGCGTCGAACACAAGCCGACGGAGCTCTCGGGAGGGCAGATGCAGCGGGTGGCGGTGGCCCGGGCTCTGGCCATGGAACCCGACGTGATCCTGGCCGACGAGCCCACGGGCAACCTGGACTCGGCCTCGGGCTCCGACGTCCTCTCCCTTCTGGCGGAGCTCTGGCGCGGCGGCAGCACCCTGATCGTCGTCTCCCACGACGTGGCTCTGGCCGAGCGCGCCCCCAGGATCGTCGAGATGCGCGACGGCCGCATCGTCGACCGGTAGCAGGAGCGCCTCCGCAAAGGAGGGTTCGGTTCTGCTGAAGCTGTGCCCGCTTGACAAACGCCTTCTCATGGGTGGCGCCTGTCCGCCTGACCGCAGAATGTCAACGCCGAGGAGTACCCGTTGTACTGACGGCAGGCTTTCCGGAAAAGAACCCTCGATCCCTGGAGGGGGTGGAGAGCGGACGGCCCCGCGTCACCGGCCGAGGTCCAGGCCGGTCCTTTGGCATGAGGGAATCGGGAGGCATCCGACGATGAATAGAACGAAGCAGGGTCGTCGGACTCCGGAAGCCCCATGGGATGTCCGCAGCCGGAGTGAGGAGGGATGATGGTCTCCCAAGGCAGTTTCTGTATACGCGGAATCGCCGTGGTGGCGGTGGCCCTGGCGCTGGTGGCGTCGCCCGGATCGACTCAGAACCTGATCACCAACGGCACCTTCGATCAAAATGTCGAGGGTTGGTCCAGTTGGCGGGAGACCGTCACAGTCGTCTACCACTCCGATGTGGGGAACACCCTCTCAGGAGGCTCCGGCCCCGGATCGATGGAGGTGCAGTTCTTCGAATGGGAAGGGGGGAGCGCAGGGCCCGTCGTCGGGCCCGTATCCGTGACCGAGGGGGAGACCTACACGGTCCGTGGCGCGGCCTTCGTTCCAGACTCCGGGGACAATGTGGCCGACGGAGCCGACTTTATCGTGGCCTGGTACGACGCAAGCGGCGGATTCGTCGATCAGTTTTGGCTCCACCTCTGGCCAGACGAACGGGGCAGCTGGCTCAGCGCGAGCCAGGACGTCGTCGCTCCCGCCGGCGCAACCCAAGCCGCCGTGGGGCCGGTCGTGGTCAATCCGGACCTGGTCAACGAGAACCGGCCGGGTGTGGCGTACTTCGACGACCTCGTGTTCATGGTGAAGGGAACCACGAATGCGACGCAGGTCCTCTTCATCCCTGCGTCGGCCTCGGCCAACGGCAGGAATGGGACGTTCTGGACGACGACCGGGTGGTTCGCCAACAACACGCATGTCCCGGTGGAGCTCAAGGCCACCTTCCTCAGACAGGGTCAGGACAACTCCTCGGCGTTGGGAGACCTCACCACGATCGGCACCATCCCCGCCAGCGGATACCTGGAAGTCGAGGACCTGGCGGCGAGGATCGGCGGCAGCGGGCTCTCGGGTGCGATCTACATCGAGGCGACCGCAACGGCCGACGGCCTTCCTTCGACCCTGGTCGACGCCACCAGCTACACATTCACACCGAACCCCGCCGGGTCCGGCGGCTACGGTCAGGGCGTGCCGGCGGTGGGGGTGGGTTCGAAATCCATGGTGGTGATTCCGGGGCTTTACCAGGGCGACGAGTACCGCACCAACATCGGAATCCTCAACACCACAGCCTCCCAGTTTGATGTCAAGGTCTGGGTGTGCCAGCCCAACGGTACGGTGCTCGGCTCAGCGACCTGGACCCTGAGGCCGTACGAGCAGAAACAGGTTCCGGTGACGAGCCTGGGCGTTTCCAGCGCCGCTGGCGGATATGTTGCCTTCTCGAGGACAGGCAATTTCGGTTCGTTCCAGGCCTACGCCACCGTGGTCGACCAATACACCGGCGACGCCGTCTACACACAGGGGTTCTGACCCGTCGCTCGAGAGGGAAGTGACGGGGCTGCGAGGCACATGAGAGGGATGGGAACGCCATCCCCTCCGGCGTTCTCTTCACAAGGGGTGTGACTCTCCGCCGTCGTGCCTCGGGTTGGCCTAGGGGCCGTTGACGGGGCTGGGGGGTGGCCTGGGGGCCGGGGCTTTCCCCGGTCAGCGGCGAGGGCCGATGGAAGATCGTCGCGCGGATCTCCCATGGCAGGTATCGCCCGGCATGGGAGGTTGGAGAACCTGCTCACGTGCTACCCTTGGGGCCATGAGCGAGCTGGTTCTGGATCACATCGGGATCGCGGTGCGGAGCCTGCAGGAGGGGTTGGCCTTCTACCGTGCCCTGGGACTGGTGGAGGAGGGGCGGGAGGAGGTCCCGGAGCAGGGAGTGAGGGTGGCCTTTCTGCCGGCCGGTGAGGCCCGGCTGGAGCTTCTGGAGCCCACGGGGCCGGATTCCCCCATCGCGCGGTATCTGGAGCGGCGCGGACCGGGTATCCACCACATCTGCATGGAGGTACAGGACATCCGGACC
Organism: uncultured Thermoanaerobaculia bacterium; assembly: GCA_964641295.1. Taxonomy (GTDB): domain Bacteria; phylum Acidobacteriota; class Thermoanaerobaculia; order Thermoanaerobaculales; family Sulfomarinibacteraceae; genus JAADFK01. The sequence goes on along the minus strand of CAZXNA010000016.1, from coordinate 24,155 downwards.
ACCATGGAGCAGTTGCGGAGTGAAGGGTTCCAGCTGCTTTCGGAGGAGCCCCAGCCGGGCGCCCACGGTGCCCTGGTGTGCTTCGTCCATCCGAGATCGGCGGGAGGGGTGTTGCTGGAGCTCTCCCAGCCGGCGTCCAACGGGGGCTGATCGGTGATGACCATCGAAGTCGGCGCCCTGGTCGTCGTTCATTGCACCGCCCCGCGGGAGAAGCTGTGGGGTGTGCTCCTGCGGTTGGACGGGGTCGGCGCGGTAATCCGTGGCCTTGATCTCGCCTCGGTGGAGGACTGGCTTCGGCAACTGCGTTCGGAAGGGGAGACCCTCCTCGGTCCCTCGACGGTCTTCATCCCCTCCCACCGCGTGGAGAAGATCGCCCTGGACGAGTCGTCGGGGCCCTTCACCAGCTACGGCGAACGGTTCGCCGAGGTCTCCGGCGGGGACATCCGGGACGTGCTGCTGGGCGAGGGATCGTGAGGGGCGGGGGCCTCATCCTCGGGGTGTTGCTGCTGCTGCCAGCCGGGTGTGGCGGACACCCTTCCGAACCGGCCCAGAAGCCGGTGGTGCTCTGGCAGTCCGGGCTCCGGGAACCCGAGTTTCCGTTGCCGCCCGAGGCCCGGTGGGCGCCGATCTACCAGAAGCTTCGCTGCAAGCTGGAGGGGCAGACCGGCACGCCGTACCGGTGGACCTGCTTCGCCGGCGGAGATTTCGGGACGGTGCTTCATTTCTACGCCGAGCGGTTCGGGGTCCAGCCCGGGAGCGTGCCGGTAGAACGGCGGCCCGTCGCCGAGGTGCTCGGAATCGTCCGGGGCATGGCGGCCAGGTTGGGCCACCCGGTTCCCGGCGGGCGAGAGCACGGCGGGATGGTTCGGATCGCCCGGCTGGGACCGTCCGGCCGGCTGCCCGTGGTCCGGCTGGAGTCGCCCTACCTGGATCTCGACACCGGCGCGCTTCGGAAGGGGACGCTGATCTCCATGAGGTGGCGTCCCCGGGAGGAGGCACCATGAGGAGGGTGTCCATTCCCCGGAGCCTGGTCGGCGTTCTGCTGGCGATCCTGGCGGCGGCCCCCCTGGGGGCCCAGTACCGGGGTGGGGTGGAGGTCGATGCCGTGGTCGTTCCCGTCACGGTGCGAACGCGCCACGGGCGAGTGGTCAAGGACGTCAGCAAGAAGCGCTTCCACCTCCTGGTGGACGGCATGCCCATTCTGATCCAGGACCTTGAGCCCGAGGAGGGCCTCAAGCTCAGCCTGGCCTTCATCGTGGATACCTCGGGATCCATGGCGGGACAGCGGATCGAAGCCTGCCGGGAACTGATCGGCGCCTTCGTGGCCCAGCGGAAGCCCGGCGACGAGTACGCCCTGTGGACGTTCGGCAACGAGCGGGTGCTCGAGCGTTTCCCTTTCGGAATGAGCTGGTACCTGCTGCCGCGGATCCTCGAGAGCCTGAGACCGTGGGCCACGACGGCGCTCTACGACATGATCCAGCGGGTGCCCGAGGTGGCCGCCGGGGCCTCGCACCCGAGGCGTGCGGTCATCCTCATGACCGACGGGGTGGACAACGCCTCCGGGCTCTCTCCCAACGAGGCGACAACCATCGCCCAGCGTGTCAAGACCCCCATCTACGTCATCGGTGTCGAGCCGCCGCCCCGGCAGGCGGTGCCCGGCGGCGCCACCTACGAGGAGGTCCTCGAGCTGATCGCCGAGCTCAGCGGGGGACGCTACGAAAGGGTACCGTCGACGGACGAGATGCCCGGGGCCGTCGCCTCCCTTCTGGACGAGCTTTCTTCCCGCTTCATCCTCAGCTTCAACACCTCGGGCGTCGGCCAGAAGAAGTGGCGCCGGATCGAGGTCAGGGTAGACGGTTACGAGGCCTCCTCCCGCAAGGGCTACTTCGGCACGCTCCCGTAGCGGGGGCTCCCGGTCTCCCCCAATCCCTTCGCGCCGAGGAGAGTCCCGCTGGCGACCTCCGGGAGGAAATCGTTCGGCGAAGAAAACGGGCGGCGGATGGCCCGCCGCCCGTTGGTCGTCCGAGACTGGGAAATCAAGAGTACTTTTGGGCCTTGAGGACGCACATAGCGGCCATATTGACGATGCTCGCGACGTCGACGCCACGCTGGAGGACGTGGACGGGCTTGGCCAGGCCGGCGAGGATCGGGCCGATGGCTTCCACCTGACCCATGCGCCAGAGGAGCTTGTAGGCGATGTTCGCCGATTCCAGGTTCGGGCAGACGAGGATGTTGGCGTCGCCCTTGATCGCGGAGAGGGGGTAGGTCTCCTCGGCGATGGAGGGCTCGACGGCGGTGTCGGCCTGCATCTCGCCGTCCACGGGAAGCTCCGGCCAGCGTTCCTTGACGATCTCGGTGGCCCGGCGGACCTTGTTGGTACGGTCGTCCCGCTTGGACCCGAAGTTGGAGTAGGACAGCATGGCGACCCTGGGCTTCACGTCGAAGTAGGTGATGGCCACGTCGGCGGCCGTTCGCGCCACCTCGGCCATCTCCTCGGCCGTTGGATCCTCGATGACCGTCGTGTCGGCGATGAAGAGCATGCGGTCCTCGAAGAGCAGGGCGTAGACGCCGACGACGCGGCTGAGCCCTTCCCGCATGGGGTGGATCTGGAGGGCGGGGCGAATGGTGTCGGGGTAGTGCATGGTCAGGCCGGAGATCAGACCGTCCGCCTCCTTGCGGTGCACCAGTAGGTTGCCCAGGTAAACGGGATCGCAGACCAGCTTTCGCGCATCGGAGAAGGTGACACCGCTCCGCCACCGCATGGCGTGAAGCTCCTTGGCCAGCTCGTTGCAGCGTTCGGAGTCGTTGGGATCGATGATCTCAATATCGTCCCTCCGGACCTCGTAGGTCTCGAGGAGGGTCTGGATTGTGGAAGGGGCGCCGATCAGGAGGGGACGGCAGATCTTTTCCTCGGCCAGGATCTTGGCGGCCTGGACGATCTTGGGGTTCTCCCCCTCGGGGAAGACGATGCGCTTGGGGTTGGCCTTGGCTCGGTCGAAGATGACATGCATGACCTGGCGGGTCCGGGACAGCCGCGTTTCCAGCTCGCGGACGTAGTCTTCCTTGGAGCTGTAAGGCTTCTTGGCGACCCCGGTGCGGATGGCGGCCTCGGCGACGGCGGGGGCCTCCCACAGAAGTACACGGTAGTCGAAGGGCTTGGGGATCAGGTACTCCCGGCCGAAGGTGAAGCTCTTGCCGCCGTAAGCGTCCATGACCGACTGGGGCACATCCTGCTTGGCCAGGTCGGCCAGGGCGTGGGCGGCGGCCAGCTTCATCTCCTCGTTGATCTCCGAGGCCGCCACGTCCAGGGCGCCGCGGAAGATGAAGGGGAAGCCCAGCACGTTGTTGACCTGGTTGGGATAGTCGGAGCGTCCCGTGGCCATGATGACGTCGGGACGTGCTTCCAGGGCTTCCTCGTACGTGATCTCCGGGTCGGGGTTGGCCATGGCGAAGATGATGGGCTTGTCGGCCATGGAGCGGACCATGTCCTTGGTCACCAGGCCCTTGACGGAGACCCCCGCGAAAACGTCAGCGCCTCGCATGGCGTCGGCCAGGGTTCGGGCGTCGGTATCGACGGCGAACCGTTCCTTGTAGGGGTTCATGCCCTCGGTACGGCCCTTGTAGATGACGCCCTTGGAGTCCACCAGGAGCAGGTTCTCGGGCCGGACGCCCAGGGAGAGGTAGAAGGAGGCGCAGGCGATGCCGGCCGCTCCGGCGCCGGAGAAGACCACCTTGACCTCGTCGATCTTCTTGCCCGTGATCTCCAGGGCGTTGAGCAGGGCGGCGCCGGAGATGATGGCCGTTCCGTGCTGATCGTCGTGGAAGACCGGGATGCCCATGGTGCGCTTGAGCTCCTCCTCGATCTGGAAGCACTCGGGCGCCTTGATGTCCTCCAGGTTGATCCCGCCGACGGTGGGCTCCAACATCTGGCAGAAGCGGATGATCTCCGCCGGGTCCTTGCTGTCCACCTCGATGTCGAAGACGTCGATGTCGGCGAAGCGTTTGAAGAGCACGCCCTTGCCCTCCATGACGGGCTTGCCCGCCATGGGTCCGATGTCACCGAGGCCCAGGACCGCGGTTCCGTTGGACACGACGGCCACGAGGTTGCCCTTGTTGGTGTACTCGTAGACCAGCTCGGGGTGCTTCTCGATCTCCAGGCAGGGCTCGGCGACGCCGGGTGTGTAGGCGATGGAGAGGTCGCGCTGGGTGGCGCACGGCTTGGTGGCGATGACGGCCAGCTTGCCGTGCCGTTTCCCGGTGTGATAGGCCAGGGCCTCCTCACGGGTGATGCGTTTCATGTTGGTGTTCCTCCTGGCTGTGCGGGAAGCGGTGCGAAGAGCCGTTCCCGCGGTGTTGGTTGTCCCCCCCCCGGGCCCCTCGCATGGCAATGGGGAGCGGTGGGTGGGGCGGGGTATGAGAAATATTTCACGAGCGCAACATACGTCTCCGAAGCCATGGCGTCAACCGTCAGCGAAAGCTCTCCCCGCCGTGGCGTTCCAGCGCCAGGGCGACCAGACGGTCCAGGAGCTCCGGGGCCGCCAGACCGCTGAGCTCCCAGAGGCGTGGGTACATGGAGATGGAGGTGAATCCGGGGATCGTGTTGACCTCGTTGCACAGAAAGTGTCCCGTCTCCCGATCGAGAAAGAGATCGACCCGGGCCATTCCCTCGCATCCCAGGGTCGCATGGACGGTGACGGCCAGTTGCCGTGCCTCGGCCGTCTCGGCGGGGGTCAGTGGGGCGGGAGCCAGCAGCTCACAGGCGTCGTCCAGGTACTTGTCCTCGTAGTCGTAGAACTCGTGCCCTGGGATGACCTCACCGGGCACGGAGGCCTCCGGTACGTCGTTGCCCAGGACGGCAACCTCGATCTCGCGGCCGTCGATCCCCTGCTCGACCACCAGGCGCCGATCATGGCTCAGGCCCTTCTCGATGGCCACCGCAAGATCCTCGGCGCGAACGACTCTGGAAATGCCGATGGAGGAGCCCAGGCGTGCCGGCTTGACGAACACGGGAAAGCCCAGCTCGACGATCTCGCGTTCGACGACGATCCGCTCCCGGGCCCAGCGGGCGGCGTCCACGTCAACCCACGGCGCCGTGGGAAGGCCCTTCTGGGCCAGCAAGCGTTTGGTCAGGCTCTTGTCCATGCAGACTGCCGAGGCGGCCACGCCGCAGCCCACATAGGGAATATCGAGGATCTCCAGCAATCCCTGGATGGTCCCGTCCTCCCCATATGGGCCGTGGAGAACCGGGAAGGCGACGTCGAAGGAACCGCTGACCAGGCGCTGGTCCAGGCGGAGGGTGCCCTTGAAGGGCATGACCAGATCAGGCGTGTCCCCGGAGCTCTGGAGGACGCGCGCGGCCGTCTCGGGGTCGGCCCAGGCCCCCTCCCGGTCGATGGCCATGGGAACGACCTCGTACCGGCCGCTGTCCAGGGCCGAGGCGACGGAGCGGGCGGAGACGACGCTAACGTTGTGCTCCGCGGAGCGGCCGCCGAAGATCAGCGCCAGGCGCATGGCTCAGTCGGTGGTTGGGGTGTCCCCGAAGAGGACCCCCTTGAGTCTGTTCAGAAGACCGGGATCGTCGGCGTCGAGTATCTTGTCCACCTCGCCCTTGTCGAAGAACATGCCGCCGCAATTGAAGCAGGTGTCGACCATGACACCGTGGAACTCGACCTCCTCGAGTTCCATACCGCACTTGGGACAGCGCATCCAGTGGAGCTCCTTGAGGCGGCGGCACTCCTCCTCGTGCATTCGCCGGCAGGCCTCCTCCCGCATCTTCCGGAGCTTGGCGATCTCCTGTTGCCTGAAGAACTGTTCTTCCTTCTCGCTTGGCTTGTGGAGCATGAAAACCTCCTGTCTCGATGGGTTCATTGTACGGGATTCGGCGGAGTTTCGCCGTTCAGCCACCGGGGAAGATGGGTCAGGTCGGGAAGGATGACCCGGGCTCCGGCCTTGCGCAGCTCGGCCTCGGAGCGGGCCCCGCTGGCCACGGCGACCAGGGGTACCCCTGCAGCCCGGGCGGTCTCCACGTCCACCTCCATATCCCCGACGAGGAGGGAGCCATCGGGCGAGACGCCCAGGGCCTCCAGGACCCGGTGGACCATGGCAGGGTCGGGCTTGCGAGCGCCGGCGGACTCGGGACCCTGGATGGCGGCGAAGAGCCTGTCCCAGCCCAGGTGGCGGAGCAGCTCCCGGCTCCAGGCGACGGGCTTGTTGGAGACCAGCGCCAGGGTGGAACGGGAGGCCAGCTCGCGGAGGGTGCCGTCGACGCCGGGGAAGGGCGGTGTCTCCGCCAGGTGCAGCGCCTCGTAGGCCGAGCGGAAGGCGTCGAGCAGCTGGCCGATGTCCACGGGGTCCTCGGCCGTGGCGGCGGCGTCCGTCACCAGGGCCCGGGCGCCGCGGCCCACGTGCCCACGGACCCACTGGAGGTCGACGGGTCCGGCGCCGAAGGCCCCGAGGGCCCGATTGAGGGCCTCGGTGATGGCGGGGAAGGAATCCACCAGCGTGCCGTCGAGATCGAGGAGGATCAGGTCGGGCCACTGCTGCAGCATGGGGGGAGGGTAAAGGAACCGATGCGGCATGGGAAGGGGCAGCGAACGGGAATTCGCCTGGTGCTTCAGGACACACGTCGGATCAACGGGTGGTGCCGGGGACACGGCCAGGCAATGGACGGTTCGACATGGGCCCGGTTCCGGGAGCTCGGACACCGCCTGCCGGTGGCCGACGGTCCCAACTCGGGTTCGCGGCGGACATGGCCGCATGTTGGGGTCCATCGAGAGGGTGTGCGCCGCGCTCAACGCAGCAGGCGGTGCGGGACCTGATCGTCGGCGGGCTGAGCCCTCACTCCCCGAAGTCGACCTCGTCGGGGAGCTCGTCCTTGTCATCGGGCTGGTGCGGGAAGTGCTCCTTGAGGCGGCGGCCGATCTCCTCGATGCCCTGGACGAGCCCCGTGGTGAAGTCGCCCTCCCGGAACTTCTTGGACATGGCGGCGGCGATGGCCTCCCAGAACTCCTGGCCGACCTTCCGATGGATGCCCTCGTCGCCAAGGACGACGAAACGGTGGCGGGAGGGGACCAGGAAGATGAGGACGCCGTTGCGTTCGGCCGTCCGGGTCATGCCCAGGCGGTGGAAGGCCTTCCATGCGGCCTTCTCCACCTTCCCCCAGAAGAAGGGGGCCACGGAGACGCGGATCTCCCCGGAGGTCTCGTTCTCGGCCTGGCGGATGGCCTGGACGATTCGTTCCTGGTCAATCAGGCGTCGCAGCTTGCGGCGGCTCAACGCGCGCATCCTAGCCTCCCTACCATCCGCCGGAGGCGCCGCCGCCCCCGGACCGGCCGCCGCCCCCGCCGAAGCCCCCGCCGCCGCCCCCGCCGCCGCCCCCGCCGGACATCAGGCTGAACAGAAGGTACAGGGCCAGGGTTGGGTTGGTGATGAAGAGGATGAGAAATCCCACACCGATGAAACCCCAGAACAGGATCGTGCCCAGTGAGATCTTCCGCGGCGCCGTCCTGGTGGCCGGGGGTGCCACGGTCCCGGAGCCGGCGGCCGCCGCGGCCTCTGGATCGATGGCGTGGAGGAGCACGTCGACGGCCCGCGTGACGGCCTCGTCCGCCTGTCCCGCCTCGAGGCCCGGCGTCAGGATCTCACGGATCACCCGGGAGGAGAGCAGGTCCGTCACCCGCCCCTCGAGGTCGTAGCCCACCTCGATCCGGATCTTCCGGTCCTGCGTCAGGATGAAGAGGGCCAGACCGTTGTCCTTGCCCTTCTGGCCGATGCCCCAGGCGGCGAATGTGTTGGCCGCCCACTCCTCCAGGTTCCGGTCCCCGATGCTCGTGGCGATCCAGACGATCACCTGGTTCCCCGTCAGATCTTCGAAATGTCGAAGGCGCGCGTTCAGACTCCGTGCGACGGGCTCGCTGAGAAGCCCGGCCGTGTCGGTCACCCACTGCCTGGGGGGTGGCGTGGGTGCAACCACGGGGGTCGGGACGAACGCCGTGCCAGCGGCCGGGGATGGCGGGGCCGGAGCCGTCTGGGCGGGTACGACCGTCGCGCCAGCGGCAACCGCCAAGACCAGCGCAAGGAGGACCCGGGTCCGCATGGATCAATCCATCACTGTCCGAAGTCGACCTTGGGCGGGATCTCGGCGCCTTCCTTGGCCTTGAAGTACGGTTTCTCGGCGAACTTGCTGCCGAAGAAGCCGGCGACCATGTTCTCGGGGAAGTGCTGCCGGTAGGTGTTGAAGGCGCGCGCTTTCTCGTTGTAGCGCATTCGCTCCACCGTGATCCGGTTCTCGGTGCCCTCGAGCTGGGCCTGGAGGTCCCGGAAGTTCGCGGTGGCCTTGAGGTCGGGGTACCGTTCGACGGTGACAAGCAGCCGGGAGAGGGCCGAGGAAAGACCCGCTTGGGCCTGTTCGAACTGCCGGAATTTCTCCGGGTTGTCGATCAGGTGCTCCATCTGCCCTGCGGTGATCTGACCGACCTTGGCCCGGGCCTCGGTGACGGCGGTGAAGGTGCTCTTCTCGAACTCGGCAGCGCCCTTGACGGTGGCCACCAGGTTGGGAATGAGGTCCGTGCGGCGCTGGTAGACGTTCTCCACCTGTCCCCACTGGGCCCGAACGGCCTGGTCCAGGGTCACGAGATGGTTGTACACCCCAACGAAGGACATGCCGACCACGAGGACGACCACCACGAGGAGTCCCAGGCATCCAAGTAAACCCCATTTTGCATTCATCGAAGCCTCCGGGACGGATCCACCTCAACCGGGTGGCATCCGCCAATGGTCAAGATAGCACGCCCCGTCAGGGCTACCGCGTTCCCAGGGTGACCTCGATCTGCATCTCCTCGTCGTTGCGTTCGAGGGTGACCGTGATCGTGTCACCCGGCCTGTGGGCCTTGAGCACCGTGGAGAGGGCGCGGAGCCCCAGGACGTTCTCCCCGTCGATGGCGGTGATGACGTCGCCGCTCCAGATGCCGGCCCTCTCGGCCGCCGAGCCGGGGACGACCCGCTCGACGCGGACGCCGTAGCCGTTGTAGCCGAAGTCGGGGACGGTGCCCAGGCTGGCACGGCCGTTCCGTGGCGGCGCCTCGGCCGGGGCGGGAGCGGCCTGCATGGGCGCGGTGTTGGCGATGGTGACCGTCAGGGGGTCCCTTCGCTCGGCCAGCCAGGCAATGGCCTCGTGGGCCGCCTCGGCGACGATGGCCATCCCCTCGGCATCGATCTTGTCCGCGGTGTCCGAGGGCCGGTGGTAGTCGGGCGTGGGCCCGGTGAACAGCTGGACGGCGGGAACGCCGCGCGCCAGGCAGGAGCCCTGGTCGGAGGAGTCCAGGGGCTCGGCGACGATGGTGACGGGCGCCCCGGTGGTGTAGCCGACGCCGCGCCAGATGAAGGGCCACTCGCGGGCGGAATCGGTGTTGAGGACGTAGAGCTTGCCCTCGGAAAGGCGTCCCACGGTATCCAGATTGACGCAGGCGAAGGGAAGGCGGCCGTCACCCAGACTGTCGACCAGGTGGTGCGAGCCCAGAAGGCCGGCTTCCTCGCCGGTGACCACGGCGAAGAGGATGGGCCGTGGACGATGGGGCTCTGCGGCCAGGCGGCGGGCCAGCTCCAGGAGCACGGAAACGCCGGAGGCATTGTCGTCGGCCCCCGGATGGATCTTCCCCTCGTTGCCGTGACGCACGTCGGGCCAGCCATGGCCCAGGTGGTCCAGATGGGCGGTCACGAGGACGGGATGATCGGCCAAGGCCGGATCCGTGCCTGGGATGCGGCCAAGGAGGTTGGTCAGGGTCATGGGGCGGGGCGGCTCGCCACCCTTCCAGCCCCAGCTCTGGCGGTACCCGTGCTCCCCGGCGGGCTCGAGACCGGCCCCCTTGAACCGCTCCTCGACCCAGGCCGTGGCGCGCTCGAGCTCCGGGGTGCCCAGGCCGCGCCCCTGGAGCCCGGGGGAGGCCAGGAACTCGACGGTCGCCTTCATGGCGGCCGCCTCGAAGCTGGGCGGCAGCTGGGCCAGCGGCCTGGCCGGCGGGAGGTGGAGTTCGGGCATGGGCCCGCTTCCCAGGTTCCGGACGAGGGGTGAGCCGATGGGTTGCCACATGCCCTTGCCGGTGTTGTCGGGGGCGTCGCCCTTGAAGGCCAGCCAGGAGTAGCGGGTGTAGTGGGGCAGCTTTCGGGCCAGGCCGGGGATGGCGGCCGTCGGGGCGGCGATCCAGGCAACGGCGTTCTCCGGACGCTCGGCCCGGGCGACGAGGACGAGGGAGGCCTGCCCCGGCCGGTAGATGGTGCCGGCGACGGAGACGGCCGGGCCGTTCCTCTGGACGCCCTGGGCCGCCAGGCGGTCGACGGCCGCCCGGGCGAAGCGGTTGGCCCAGCCCAGGACCCAGACGTTGCCCGCGGGCAGGGTGGCCAGCTCGCTGTCGAGGACCGTGTTGGGCTCTTCCGGTTTCGTCCAGCCGGCGGCCAGGGCCTTCCAGTTGGCCAGCTCGTCGGAGGGAGCCCTGGACGGCAGGACGAAGGTGACCGTCTCGGCGCCGAAGAGGGTGGAGAGTGCGGGGGGCACCTCCAGGGGATCGAGCCGCCGCATGACGTCGAAGGCGGGATCGACGTCCAGGCGCAGGGGCTGGGAGGTACAACGGATGCTGATCTGGCACTCCCTGCCGCACTGGGTGGTTCTGGCGATGATGGGTTCCCTGTTGCGGCCGAGGGTGACGGCCACGGGAACGGTGATCGGGAAGGGTTGCCCGTCCTGGGTCTGGCGGAGGGTCACGTGGACGATCCACGGCGAGATCAGGTCGTTGTCACGATGTTCGACCTTGACGGAGGCGATCTCCAGCTGCGGAGCGCCGGTGCGCGTGGTCCACTGGTGGAAGAAGGGCCGCCAGTCCTGTCCCGACGCCTCACTGAAGGCCTGGGCCAGATCGTCGAAAGAAGCCCGGGTGAACCGGTGATGCTCGTAGAAGTTGGACAGGGCCTCGAGGAAGGCCTCGTCGCCCATGGCGCGGCGCACCATGTGGAAGAGCATCAGGCTCTTGCCGTAGCCCACGGCCTCGGAGGCCGCGGAGAAACGGTTGTGGAACTTGGAGAGGGGGAAGTCCTTGCCGCCCCTGGCGAAGTCCGTGAACTTCTTCAGGGTCGCGCGGCGGTAGGTCACGCCTTGGCCGCGCTGCTCGGCGAACAGGTGGTCGGCCATGTAGGCCGTCAGGCCCTCGCACCAGTTCCCGGAGGAGAAGTCCACGTAGGCCGAGTTGCCCCACCAGTTGTGGAGGAGCTCGTGGGGATAGGAGGAGGTCAGGATCCAGGGGAAGCGGATGACGCGGGGGCCCAGCAGCGTGAAGCCCGGCATGCCGTAGCCGGTCTCCCAGAAGTTCTCCACCAGGGCGAAGGAGCCGTAGGGGTAGGGGGGCAGCATGGAGTGGTAGAGCTTGAGGTACCGACGCGTGGCCTCCAGGTAGCGGTGGGCCAGGGCGGGATCGTCCGAGTGGAGGAAGGCGTAGATGTGGACCTTGCCGGCCATGGCGTCGTACTCGTGCCAGGGGCCGGCCACCAGGTAGATCTCCTCCTGGGGCGTTGGGCAACGCCAGGAGACGAAGCGCTGCCCCTCGGTGTCCAGGGCGTGGGTCAGACGTTCACCCTGGGTGACGACGTCCCACGGGGGCGCCAGGCTGCGGACCGTCATGTCGAAGATGACCAGGTTGTCGCCAAAGGTCGGGACCCAGTAGCTGCTGCCGGCGAGGAAGACGCCCTGGGGGCCGATGAGGCCGGGCGTTTCCGAGAAGCTACGCTGGTACTCCTCGCCCGAGGTGTCCAGGGGGTGGTCGATGATACCGCCGTAGCTGATCTCGACGGGTTGCGTGGCGCCGGCCGAGGGGATCAGACGGTAGCCGGCCAGGGGAACGTCACCGGCGGTTTCGGAGGTGGCGTTGATCCCGAGGAAGCCGGCCGGTGGTGTGCCCGGGACCCCCTCGAGTTTCCAGCCCGGTGTCAGGACGTGGGGGTCGAGGCCAGCGTGGAGGACGAAGCGGTAGGCACCGTCCCTGGCAGGCTTGATCTCGTCCCCCAGGACGATCCAGTCGGTCACGTCCAGGTGGTGGGCGGCAGGATCCAGTCGGACGGCCAGCTCGTGGTGCATGGGTTGACCGGCGGCGGCCAGGCTCGAAATCAGCAGAAGACCGAGGGCGGCGGACGGTATGCGGCGCATGGAACTACCTCCGTCGGACATTGTACGGTTTCCCCGGCGGGTGTGGGTTTCTGCGGACGCCGGGTGCTGCGTGGCGGTGTGGTGCCCCACCCCGCCGCTCGGGCCGCCTCCATGGATGACGGGCACCTTCTGCGGACGGGACGCTCCGGCCGCTGGAAGCCGGAGCCCAAGATCAGGAGCGCAGCTCGGTCCAGGCCCTGATCGCCCGGCGGAGGTGAGGGATGGTGATGGAGCCGCCGACCACCAGACCAATCCCCAGGACCTCCATCAGCTCGTCGTCCGTGATCCCTTCCTGATGGCAGCGGTCCAGGTGATAGAGGATGCAATCGTCGCACCGCAGCACCAGGGAAGCGACGAGGCCCAACAGCTCCTTGGTGCGGGCCGGCAGGGCACCGTCCCGGTAGGACTGGGAATCGAGGCTGAAGAAGCGCTTGATCTCCAGGCTGGCCTTTTCGAGGACGAGGTCGTTGAGTTCTTGACGCTCCTTGCGAAAGGCATCGATGCCGGTGTCCGTCACGGTGTTCCTCCCTGAAGACATTTGGTTGGTACGGAGCGATGGATCACCCTCGGGGTGGAGAGTCGGTCCCAGTGGCTCAAAAGTGGAAGGTCGCGCCGAGGCCGGCCTGCCACCCGGAGGGATCGATATGGGTCGACGCCTCCCAGTCGGTTCCCCGGAAGGTGATCTTCGTCGAATTCATGGCGCGGTACATGACTTCGATGAAGAAGTCGACGGTCCGGATGTTGCCGATGTAGAGCCCGGCGATTCCGTACAGACCCCACTTGTTGTTGGCCGTTCCCGTCGTGACACTGATGAAGCTGTAGGTGATCCCCCCCCCGGCGTAGGGGCGCAGCAGATGGGGATAGGGCGAGGTGTAGCGAACCCCGAGATCGACCGGAAGGACCTTGAACTTGCCCCGGTACTGGAGCTCCTGGATCGAGTAGTGCTGCGAGGCGTAGCTCAGGGTCAGGTCGATCAGCCAACCCCCGTCGCCGCTGGTCATCCGGATACCGCCTCCGCCGACGGTTCCGACGTCGTTCTGGTCCCAGCCGAAGCCGAAGAGACTGAAGCTCCCGGCGGAGGCCACACCGCTGGCCAGAAGAATGACGATGACCGCTACCACGGTTCGTTTGGCCATGAACCCTCCCAATGTCGTTCACCCGTCGCTGATCACCTCTCATTCTCCCGGCGGGCGCCTGGCCTGTCAAGAACACGGTCCGTTGGGCGTGGGGAGAACCTGGCAGGCGTGGCCGGTGAAGCTCACGCCCCGTCTTCGGCGGAGGAGACGTCCGGATCGGCCGCCGCAGCGGGGGGCGTCGAACCATCCCTGGAGGCCCGCTCTCCGCCCTTGGAATCTCCGAGGAGCTCCCGGGCAGCCACCCGCCCGGCCTCGAGCATCTCCTCCCAGTGGTCCCACGCCGACCAGAGGAGTCTCCCAACCGGGGGGCGGACAACGAGGGTTGCCCGGTGCAACTGACAGGCGCGCAGGAGGGCCGCCGTCATGACCTGTGTGCGGTTCATGGTTTCCAGGACCAGCCGGTCCGGGCGGTAGGGGGGCAGCTCCTGGGAGATGTCCACCGCCAAGACGGGCCAGCCCAGCTCCCGGGCGGCATCCACCGGCACCTCGGCGACGACGCCCCCGTCAACCAGTGGCCTCCCACCGATCTCCACGGGTGGGACGAGGGATGGGATGGCCGAAGACGCCATGACGGCGCGGCGAAGCGAGCCTTCCCGCAGCCGGACCTCCTGGCCGGTGACCAGGTCCGTCGCCACGGCGGCGAAGGGTATGGGCAGCTCCTCGATGGAGATGTCGGGCACGAGGAACTCCGTCGCCCGTTCGAGCTCTTCGCTGTCGAGAATCGTGCTCCGGTTGACGGCCAGGGAGATGACGATGCGGTCCCGGATCCTTCTTGCGGCGCGCAGCAGGGGGTGGTCCTCCTCCTCCTCCTCGCCATCCACCCCGCCGAAGGCCGGGACGGGGCTGACGATCTTCTTGTCGAAGGCTTCTTTCCACCGCTCCAGCACCGCCTCGACGGAGCCGTACGCCAGGTACATGCCGCCCATCAGGGCCCCGGCACTGCAGCCGGCGATGCCGCCAAGGGGGAGACCGAAGCGTTCGACGGTCTCCAGGAAGCCCAGGTGGGCGAACCCCCTGGCACCACCGCCCCCGAGGGCCAGCACCGGCGGGCGGACGCGCCACACCGTCCGGTTGATCCAGGGTCGTGCCATCTAGCCCGCCTGTTGCCCTTGCTTCGCCTCGGAGAGAATCCGCACCAGGGCTTCAAGGACACCCTCGGCCACGCGGCGCGACTTGTCGGAGATGTGGTCCAGGTCGTCGGTTGCGCCGCGGGGGTCGATGTCACCGATCTTGTCCCCGGCCGAGACGGGGACGCCGTCCCGGAGCAGGCCGCGGATGACGCCGGAAATCCGCGCCGTCACGGCGCTGGCGGCATCGACGGGTACGCCGCGCCGGTAGTCGTCGACGCCGTACACGGAAACGACGGTGCCGATCTTTTCGCCCCGTTCCACCTCATTACCGATGTCTCTCTGAGTGAAGAAGATACCGTCACGGCTGGCCTTGAGAACACGTTCCCGGGAGAAACCCATGATCTCCGCCGGTTCCTCGTCGACCAGGTGCTCTCCCGTGTCTTCGAGGACGGCGCCCACCTGCGGTCCGCGGAAGGTGTCGACCACCGCATGGCAGTCGGTGCCAGCCACGTACCCCGGTCCCAGGGCGATGACGACCGGGGCCAGGTCCCGCGAGAGGCCCCAGTTGTAGTGAAGCATGGCCGCCTCGATGAAGACGTCGGGCTTCCACGCCTTGAGGGCGCGTTCCAAAGACTCCTTGGAGACCGCGATGTCACCGAGGCGGTTGATGAAGTTGACCTGGTCAAGGGTCTCCGCCAGGCGCGCCGTCACCCCCTGGATGTGTTGCACACCGTCGAAGATCGCTTCCGAAAAACAGACCTTCCGGCGGACGGCCTTGGGGTAGGGGCGTTCGAGCATCAGGATGTTGTCGAAACCGCTGGTCCGCAGCTTGTGGGCCGCCGCCGAGGCCAGCTCACCGGCGCCACGAATCAGGATGCGCAGCTTGGAGTCCGTCATTCGACCTCCGCCACGGCTTCGATCTCTACCTCCGCGTCCAGTGGCAGGCGGGCCACCTGCACGGCGGAACGGGCGGGTCGGGCCGGGCCGAAGAACTCGGCGTAGACTTCGTTGAGCTCGCCGAACCGCCCGAGATCGGTCAGAAAGACGGTGACCTTGAGCACCCTCGTCCGATCCGTGCCCGCCGCCCGGAGGACGGCGTCGAGGTTCGCTAGCGCCTGCCGAACCTGGGCAGCGAAACCGCCTTCGACCAGCCGGCCGGTGGTGGGATCCAGGGGAATCTGTCCCGAAGTGAACAGCAGACCGCCGTTCAAGGTTCCCTGACTGTAGGGACCGACCGCTGCAGGTGCTCTGTCCGTAGAAACTGTCTTCATGAACCCCCCTCCGGGGACGGCCCCGGTGCCCGGCCCGTCCGGGCGCGGGCATTGTACCCTACCGCTTCCGGGGCCGTGGAGTGAAGGTCACAGATCGACCCGTTTCCGCGGTGTCGGCCGCATGGAGAGAGAGGTGATCTTCCGGTGCGAGCGGGGCAGGTGAGAGAGGGTGCGGGTGGGTCTCCTGGCAACGGGACCGTGCGCAGGATCGCAAGGAGCCGTTGGCTTTCGGTTGTTAGCGGTGGGAACAGCATCGTTTCCCGACGAGGACTGGCCGGCCTCCAAGGGCGGATGGCTGGAACCCAGGGGCCAACCGCCGACGGCCAACAGCTTCCGGCGGACCGGTACCGGAACGGTTCCGGTCGGCCGGGTCAGGCGCCTTCCTGGGGGATGAGCTCGTGGATGTCCGGCAGGTTGCGGAACTGCTCGGCGTAATCCAGGCCGAAGCCAACGACGAAGACGTCGTCGATCTCGAAACCGAGGAAATCCACATGGATGTCCACCTTCCGCCGGCTCGGCTTGGAGAGGAGGGTGACCACCTGGACCGAGCGCGGGTGCCGCGCCTCGATCAGTTTGACGACATCCTTGAGAGTCGTGCCGGTATCGACGATGTCCTCGACGAGGTAGACGTCGCGGTCCCGGACGTCGGCCGTGATGTCCTTGACGAGAACCACCGTGCCCGAGGAGTTCGTTCCGGAACCGTAGCTGGAGGCCTGGATGAAATCCACCTCCACCGAGTGGGAGAGGGCCTGCGTCAGGGCGGTGAAGAAGTACACACAGCCCTTGAGCACTCCGATGAAGACCGGCGACCTCCCCTCCAGGTCGCTGTCGATCTCCTCGGCCATCCGCCGAATGACGTTTGCGATCTGTTCGCGGCTCAATACGACTCGTCCGAGCATGAGCGACCTCCACCGATTGCCTGGGCCCAAAAAGCCGTGTATCCTGGGGACGCAACGATGAACACGGCCAGTGTAACACCCCTGCATGAGCGGTATACGGACCTGTCCGACCGGTTCCGTTCCCTGTGGACGTTCTATCAATTCCTCGGTGGGTTGTTCAAGTACCAGAACCTGGGGCCTTTGCCCTTCGAGTTCGATTTCCAGGCCTTCCACCAGCGGCTCCAGGAGCTCGTGCCGCAACTCACCGTGGCGCCCGCCATGGAGACCGTCCGGGTCATGGACGCCATGGAACGGGAGTTGCACACGGTTCACGCGCGACTCCGGGAGATCGAGGGGGAGTTTCCTCCCTCCCTGCTGCGACGGCTCTTCGATCACCTCAAGCGCCAGGACGAGAAGATCCTCTTCGCCCTGACCAAGTTCTACCTCCAGTACAACGATTTCGACGGAGACACCCTGGACAAGCTGGACATCCTGCTGACCCGGCTTGGCGAGGCGCCCCAGAAACCCGGGACGGCCGTCGCCAGGGACCGGGAGGAGATGGAGGAGATGTACCGTCGATTGGCGGAGTTTGCCCGTATCCCCAAGGGCGAGGAGGTGGAGCTCTCGGCCCTGATCACGGCCGTCCGGGAGTTCCGGTCCCAGGTCGAGGGCATGGGTGACTTCGAGGCGATCCTGACCTCAGAGATCTACGATCGCTACCGGGAGTTCAAGCACCACCTGGGCCGAACTTACCTGCAACCGGAGCTTCTCGTGGAGATCGTCATCACGAACATCGCCGCCAAGAGGCGGTTCCACCAGCTCTACCAGGAGGAGGAGGCCAGGATCCTCGAAGACACCAACCGTATCTTCGAGATCGAACGGTACCTGGAGAAACATCCCAACGTTGCCCACGACGAGCTCCGTGAGCAGATCGAGACATTCCGCAGGTTCCGGAGCCGGTTCGACGCGGGGCGCAAGGACAACAACCTCAAACGGGAGGACATTCTCGAGTTGCGGCGGGCCATGCAGGCGATCCTCGAACGGGTCGGTCCCCTGGGTGAAGGCGTCGCGATGGCCCTGGGCCCGGCGGCGGCCGGCGGATCCCAGGCGGCACCTGCCGCGGTGGAGGCGGCGCGCCGGGAGATGGAAGCTCCGGCTCCGGCGGTGGCGGCCGCCGATTCCTTTGCCACTGAAGGATTCGCCGCCACTCCCGCGGGAACGCCGCCCACTCCTACCCTGGGCGAAATCGAGGAGGTCGAGCTCGAGGACAGTACGGCCTCCCTGGCCGAAATCCTTCCGCCCGACCCCATGCTCAACGAGGCCCTCCACAAGATCATGTTCGCCCTGGAGCTTGTTGCCTGGGAAGCTCCGCCGGAGCAGGCCGTACACGCCAAGGAGCTGCACAACCTCCGTCTCGAGCCCTGGGAGGTTGAGGCCTACCGCAAGCTCAGTGAGGGCACCGTGACAGAGCACACCCTGGAGTGGGAGCTGGAACGTTTCTATCTGATGACGGCGGCCCTTCGCGTCAAGATGGACGAGGAAGCCTCCGAAATAGAGCGCCTGCAGGCCTCGGAGAGCACCGACCATCTCTTCAGCTTCCTCGAGCGGTCGGCCCAAAGCCTCGAACGCGCCCGGGATGTCGATCGCCGCTTCCATTGGTTCATCGAGGACATGCTCTACCGCGGCAAGACCGAGGGCCTCGAGCATATTCAGCGTTCCCACTTCCGTTTTCTCCAGAGCTTCGCTACCCTCTGGCTTCGGCACGAGAGCGCTGGAGGCATCACACCGTTGTGACCGGCAGGGACAACGAGAACGGGCTAGGCCTCCGCCACCGGGGGCGGGTGATTCCACTGGGTGAGGGCCACCACCTTGTGGGGCGGGGCAGCGACTGCTCCATCCGGATCCCCAGCGTCACCGTCTCTCGTCATCACCTCAGTCTCGAGGTGCACGGGGGGACCGTCCGGGTGACCGACCTCGGCTCCCGCAACGGCACCTGGCTCAACAGCGAACGTCTGAGGCCCAACGAGGCGCGGGAGGTGGCCCTGAACGACCACATCTACCTTCCGGCGGAAGACCTCTGTCTGGTCCGGGTGAGGGAGGGGGACGAGATCTCCTCGGGGGGGCTGGAAGGCCGCGCCTCCGGCTCGGGCCGGACAGCTCCGGCCACAGCCCTCCAGCTGCAACCGGGCGGCGCCCGGCGCCGTTTCCTTGCGGCAATGATCGACATGGCCATCTTCGTGATCATGAGCGGCCTCCTGGCCATTCCCTTGGTGGTGGACTTCCCCACGCTTCCGGCGGCAGGATCCCTTCTGGACCGCCTGGCCACCGTCGTGGGAAACCATGGCTGGATGCAGTTGTTGGCCATCACGCTAGGTGTCTGGATCGTACTGTGGATGCTCTACTTCATCGTGGGATGGGGGATGCTGGGAGCCACGCCGGGCCAGGCCGTCATGGGCCTGCGGATCGTCGACCACCGCCAACGCTACCCCATCGGCCCGGCCAGGGCCTTGCTGCGGCTCGTGGCCTACAGTATCGGCTCCCTGCCCTTCATGGCCGGTCACTTCCTGGTGATCGGCCGGTCGGACAAGCGGGCCCTTCACGACATGCTGGCCGGAACCCGGGTCATCCGGAAACCGCCGAAAACGCCCCTGGAACCCGAGTCCGCCGAGACGGAGAAGACGACGGGGGAGGTCTCCCTATCCGAACCCACCCTGGACAACGTGGGCAGCTCACCTCCCGAGCTCAGCGGAGAGCTGCCCGCCGTGCGCACCTCCAGGGACGAGGGCGACCAACCCCGATGAACAATCCGGGCCTGACTGGCGAGCCCAGGAGGATTCCATGAACGAGGTCGATCTTCGCCATCTCCCTTGCCCCGGCCCGGTCATCGAGGTCCGGAAGCTTCTGGACGCCGGTGAGCGCCACGTCCGGGTCCTCGTGGCCGACGAGCTGTCCCGCTCCAACGTTACCCGTTTTGCCACCTCGCGCCAGGCCGAGGTCCGGGCCGAGCCCTCGCCGACCGGAGGCTTCGTGGTGGAGATCACTGCCACCGAGGCGTCCAGTGTGCCGCCGCCGGATGGGGACCAGGGCCTCGAGTGTCCGCTTCCCGGGCCCGGGAACACCCCTGTGGGGAACGGGAGGCCCCTGGTGGTCCAGGTGACCGCCGATCGTATGGGGCTGGGCGACGACGAGCTTGGCGTGCTGCTCCTGCGTTCCTTCCTCAAGACCCAGGCCCAGCTGGAAGACCAACACCGTCCCGACGCCATCATCTTCTACAACGCTGGCGTCAAGCTCTGCTGCGAGGGCTCGGACCTCCTGGAGGACCTCCGGCGGCTGGAGGCCGAAGGGGTCGAGATCATCGCCTGCGGCACCTGTCTCAACTACTTCGGCCTGGCGCCCAAGCTGGCCGTGGGCCGTGGCTCCGACATGCTGGAGATCGCTTCGCGCCTGGCCGGCGCCGGCCGCGTCGTCCGTCCATGACAAGACCCGTCTACCTGGATCACGCGGCGACCTCCTTTCCCAAAGCCCCCGGTGTCGCCGCCGCCGTGGCGGAACACCTGGAGCGGGACGCCGGGAATCCGGGACGCGGCGGCCACCGGCTGACGGTGGCGGCCTCCCGGGCCGTCGAGGGTTGCCGGGAGGCCGTCGCCGAGCTCCTCGGTGGCGATCCCGAGCGGACGCTCCTGGGTCCCGGCGCCACCTTCTGGATCAACACCGTTCTCGGGTCGTTCCTCCACCGTGGTGGCCGCGTCGTCGTCTCGGCCCTGGAGCACAACGCCGTCATGCGGCCCTTGCGGCGCCTGGAGGCACGGCGGGGCGTGGAGGTCGCCGTCGTTCCCGGAAACGGCCCCGGTGGCGTGCCGTCGCCCGAGGACATGGCCGCCGAAGTTGGTCGGGCGCCGACCGATCTCGTCGTCATCACCCAGGCCTCCAACGTCTCCGGCGCCGTCCTGCCGGTGGCCGGGATCGTTCGGGCTGTCGCTCCAGTCCCGGTGCTGGTCGACGGCGCCCAGAGCGCCGGCAGCCTGCCCGTGGACTTCGCGGAGATGGGCGCGGCGGCCTTCGCCTGCTCCGGCCACAAGGGTCTGCTGGGGCCCGCGGGTACAGGGGTGCTGCTCCTGGACCGGCCAACGGCCGAGCGGCTCGAGCCCCTGGTCCGGGGAGGCACGGGGTCGCGCTCCGAATCGGAGGAGATGCCGGAATTCCTACCGGACCGGCTGGAGGCGGGAACGCCGAACACGCCGGGTTTCGCCGGACTGGAAACCGCGTGCCGGTGGCTGGCGAACCGGGGGGTCGAGGAGCTGCACCGCCGGCAGATGAACCTGCGGGATCGCCTGGCCCGGCGGTTTCTTGGGCTTCCCCGCGTACGGCTTTGGGGGTACGAGCCTGGTGCTCCAGCCGTTCCGACCATCTCCTTCACGGTCGACGGCCTGGACAACGGCGAGCTGGCGGCCTGGCTGGACCGGGAGCGCGGGCTGATGCTGCGAGTCGGTCTCCACTGCGCCCCGGCCGCCCACCGCCGGCTGGGGAGCTTCCCGGCCGGAACCCTTCGTGTTGGCATCGGCCCCTTCCTCGGTCCGGACGACGTGGACGCCCTGGCCGACGCCGTCGAGGAGGCCGTCTCCGGGTCGTGACGTCGGTGGGGGAGTCAGATCGATGGTGGACCGCAGGCGCCGGCCGGCCGGATACGGCGTTCCCGGCGTCCGGGCCGTGCGCTCCGGACCTTGCCGATGGCGTTCTCAGGGGCTCTCGACCTGGACGGCACGAACCGTCGCCCGGCCGGCGCCCTCGTCCACGTCGACGATGGCGAGGTGTCCGCTGATCCGGTCGAGGAGCCAAAACTTCGAAGCGTGGCCCAGGGGCAGCAGCACGGGATCGAGGGGGACTTCGCGACCTCCAGGCAGGGCACCGAGGGATCCGGCCAGAACCTGAACCTCCATGGCATCGGGCCGGTCGGTCCGGCGGAGGATGGCGATCTTCCCCGTGGTTCCCTCGCAGAGCAGCGCGGTGCTGGAGGAGCGGTCCAGGGCCACCATGGGCCGGGCCGCCAACCGGGCCCTCTTTCCTGCGGGAATGCCGAGGGCGTTCCTGAGGTCGAGACGCGTCCTTTGAGGACGGGGCGTCAGGGGGTGGGGCCGGACGTTGAGGAGGCACCAGACCGTTCCGCCGACTCCGTCGAGGAAGACGTAGGAGCGGGTGGCGCCGCCCCGGCGCAGGACGGGGACAACCGAAGGGGGCGCCGAGAACCTGGGGAGACCCTCGACCCTGCGGGATGGCGCCTGTTGCAGGGAATGGCGGAACCCCCTGCAGTACAGGGTCGTGGAGCTGGGGTAGTGGTAGATGTACACGCCGGTGGTGGCGCCCCCGACGTCCTCGCGCGGAAGGAGGAGGACGCTTCCCGGCTCCACGCGAATCTGGGACTGGAAGGTGATGTGCCGGCGCTCCCAGGCGGCGGGTTGCCGGTCGGCGCCGTCGAAGAAGAAGGCGTCCCCCAGACGGTTCCTGAAGGCGAGAAGACCGTCCACGATTCTCCCACCCCGGAGAACGGCCGAGAGGGTCATCGGCTGTTTCATCGGGCTCCCGGCAAAGGGCTCCGGAACGGGCCGCAACCTCGCACGTTCCGGGGTGCCGCCGGCCGCCTCCAGGATCCAGGTCCGGGAGCCCCTGGAGTCGATGATGAGGCAGCGGGCCGGGCCGATCGAGACGACGGCCGAGGAAAGGACAAGCTGAGCCACGCCGGAGGACGGGGCGGCGGCCCTGGCCGGTGCCGGGGTCGGGGCCGGAGTTGGAGGTGGGTCGGAAACGGCGGACGCCGCAACCGGTACGGAAACCACATCTGCGGCCACGGCTCCGGGGAGCGATGGCCCTCCTCTGGCATGGCGTTGGAGGGCGCGAGTGGCGTCATCGAGGGTCCCATACGTGCCAAGGACGCGGTCCCCCGGCTTGAGGCCCCGGCTTCCCGCCATGACGACCGGTGTGGAACTGCCCGCCTCCTGGACGACGAAGTACGGAAGGTTGGAATGGGCCGTCGGCGCTTCGGTGTGGGCCGTCGGCCCGGGCGGAGGTGGCGCCCAGGGTTGGCGGGGGGCTGGAGCGTGCCCCGGGGCCGGGTTCGCGATGGTGCCTCGGACCCCCCGGAAATCCAGTGGTATCGTGGCGATGCCGTCGGCCGCGGCTTCTTCACCATCGTCCACGTAGGCGCGGATCCTCAGCTCGATGGCATCGGCACCGGTTCCGGTGCCGCCAGAGGGCGCCCTGACGCGGATTGTGGTCGTGAAGATCTCTCCGGTCCGCCGCACCGGGTCCACCGTGACGAAGGCCAGTGACGCGGCGTTGAGGAAGTCGAGGGTCACCCTTCCGCCCCTCGCCGGAGGACAGCTGTCGGGGTCCTCCCCGGGGGGGCAGTTCAGCAGGAGGATGGTCAGGGCGGCCGTCTCCTCCCTCGACGGGTTCCCCGGAACGATCAGAGGCCGATGGTCGAGGCCGACCCGGAAACGGATGGTCTTCTCCGCCGTGGCCGACCCAAGCCCCGGGGCTGCCGAGCTCCCGGCGGCGGGCCCGACTCCGGCGGCGTTTCCTGACATCAGGGTCGCCATGGAGAGGGTTGCGGCTGCCAGGAAGCGCTTCATCACCCCCCCACGGTGTGTTCTCCGGCCCGGTGATGGTGGGGACTGAGGGCCGCTCATCTCCTCTCGGGGGCGCCGGCCGATCATGGTGCCTCCTCCAGATTGGGCGGAGAGGCGGCGAAGCGGAAGAAGGCGGCGATGACGGCGACGCCAACGACCAGCGAGACCCAGCCGGGCACGTCCAGAAAGGCCTCGGGAAGGTATCCGACCAGGACGGCCACCCCCGCGGCCAGAAGGGCGTAGGGCAGCTGGGTCCGCACGTGGTCCACGTGGTCACAGCTGGAGGCCATGGAGGACATGATAGTCGTGTCCGAGATGGGTGAGCAATGATCGCCGAAGACCGAGCCGCCGAGGATGGCCGCCACGGTGGCCGCCATCAGGTGGTGGTGCAGGTGGGAGGGTGCACCGGCCAGAACCATGGGAACCGCCAGGGGGGTCAGGATCGCCATGGTCCCCCAGGAAGTTCCCGTCGCGAAGCTGACCATGGCGGCAACGAGGAAGACGGCCGTTGGCAGCAGGCCGATGGGAAGCCACGGTCCCACGGCGCCGACCAGGAACTGTGCCGTGTTGAGGCCGGAGCAGACACCCCCCAGGGACCAGGCCAGGGTCAGGACGACGACGGCCATCAACATGCTCTTGAACCCCCGGACGGCCGCGTCCAGGGAATTGCGCAGGCTCAAGAGCCCCTGGCCGACCGCCAGGACGATGGCCAGCCCCAGCCCCAGCAGGCTGGCCCACAGGAGCGCGGTGAATGGATCCGAGGCGCCGATGATGCTGCTGAGGCCCGGCGCCGGCGTGCCCTTTGCCTTGAAGGCCTCGAGGCCCGTCCAGTAGAGTCCCCCCAGGGTCACCAGGACCACGGTCAGCACGGGGCAGCCGGCGTTGTACCAGCCCAGGGGCGTCCCCTCCTCCGGCGCCCCGCCCCTGCCGTCGCGTTCCGCCCGCGCCCCTGCCCGGGCGCGTGGCACTATCACCCCCCCCCACCCGCCT
>CAZXNA010000015.1:21770-38811 GCA_964641295.1 uncultured Thermoanaerobaculia bacterium | reverse complement strand
CCGCCCCCCAGCTCGGGTCCCCACCACGAATGTGGCCAGCACCCCCGCTTCCAGTGTCCGCTTCGGTTTCAAACGCGCCGTCGTGGTGACCCGGGACTCCGGGTTTTACAAGCCATCGGGCGCCCCCCTGAAGGAAGCGGCGCGCCGTCTGGGCGTGCCGCCGGCGGCATGCCTGGCCGTCGGCGACTCCCGGTACGATCTGGAGGCCGCCCGGAAAGCCGGCATCGGCCGGATCTGCCTGCTCCGCACAACGGATCCCTCGCTGATCGGACGAGCCGATCTCCACTTCGACGACATCCCCCGGTTCTTGCTCTACCTGCGGTCCGCGCTGTGATCCACCCGGGTTATGATCGCAATCGCTCCGGAGGGACGCTGCACCCGCCGTTTCCCCGGGAGGAGGTTTCGTGAGAAAGGCCATCCCGATTCTCGTGATCCTGGTCGTGCTGATCGTCGTTGCGGCCCTTCTCCTCCCCAGGTACCTTAACCCCGAGCGGTACAGGCCACAGATCGAAAAAGCTCTCCGCGAGGCCACGGGCTGGAGGGTCAGTCTCGGCGACATCAAGCTCCAGCTGTTTGGGGGGGCCGCGATTCAGGTCAAGCCCGTCGAGCTGAGCGACCCCGCCACGGGCTTCCGCACCGAGGTGGCTTTCCTCCGCGTCAGGGCCGAGCTCAAGCCGCTCCTCAAGGGGAACCTCGTTATCCGGAAGATCGATGTGGTCAAGCCGGCCATCACACTCCTGTGGAACCAGGAGGGGCTGCAACTGCCCTCCCGGCCCCGGCGGACCGGCGGCGAGGCCGAGACGCCGTCCCAGGGCAGGGGCGGAGGTCCCGACATCACCGTTTCCCGCGTGGAGATCCGGGGCGGCAGCCTGGAGATCCTCCACCAGGTCCCGGATGCGCCCTCGGTCTGGACCCTGGACCAGGTCAACGGTGTCATCCTCCCGGCAAAGGGGAAGCTGACCCTCTCCGGCCGGGCGGGGCAGGGCGGGATCAGCCTCAGCGTTTCACGCGATGGCACGACGACGGTGGCCATGGAGGGCCTCGGTGTCGAGGATCTTCCCCCGTGGCTCGTGCAGGATCTGGTGCAGCCGGGCGGGGTCCTGTCCGGTACCCTCGACCTGGCCGGGGGAGGCCGGGAGATCACCGGGAAGCTCGTTGCCAGGCGTCTGGCCTTCCTCGATGGCCAGGAGCGGCTCAAGAAGGTCGACGTCGGTCTTTCCATGGCCCGAAAGCGTCACGGCTGGGATCTGCGAGCTTTCCGCATGAAGGCCGCCGGAGCGACCCTCGTAGCCTCCGGCTCCCTGGCGCCGAAGCTGGACCTCGCCCTGAAGCTCGAGCCGTCGCCCGTCGAGGGGGCTCTTGCCGTCGCCCGCTCCATGCACCCGATCCCCATCAAGGTCAAGGGACCGGGACAGGTTGAGGCCACGGCCCGGCTCCGCCGGAACCCCCGGGGCGGCGTCACGGCGGCCGCCTCCGGGAGCATCTCGGCCGCCGTGCTCCGGCTGATGGACGGCCTGCCCCCGATCCGGCAGGCCAGGGCGAAGTTCCAGTACAGCGACGACGGTCGCCTCAAGATCTCCTCGGTTCGCGGTGTCCTGGCCGGCGGCGCGCTCCGCGGGAAGGTCGGCCTCTCACCACTCAGTCCTCCGGGCGCCCTCTCCCTCAAGGCCAGCCTCGAGGGAGCAGATCTCCAACGGCTTCTGATGGCCTTCGCCGTCCCCCGCGCCAGGGAGATCACCGGCTCCGCCACCGCCGACGCCACCCTGCGCACGGACCTCTCCAGCGGGATCCCCGGACCGGCAGGCCTCCGGGGCAAGATCACCACCACCGTCACCGATCTCAGGATCCCGGGCTGGGACCTCGTCTCCACCGTCACCGCCCAGCTGGGCAAGGGCGGCTCGTGGAAGGACATGCTGCACGCCCTGGGCTCCTCCAAGGAGAAGCACGCCAAGTCCGGCAAGGCCTCATTCCAGAGGGCCCACATGAAGGTCGTCATGGACGGCCTCCCCTGGAAGGTGTCCGCCCTGGAGCTCGACAGCCCCGAGCTCGAGGCCAGGGGCTCCGGGACCTTCGATCCCGTCCGTGGGACTGTCCGGATCCAGCTGAAGGTCCGCCTCAACGAGGCACTGTCCCGGAAGCTCGTGGAGAATGCCTCCTTCCTCTCGTCCCTCCGCGACTCCAGCGGAAGGCTCGTCATTCCCACCACCGTCCGGGGACCCGTCACCGGCCCGTCCATCTCCATCGATCTCGAGTCCACCGTCCTCGGCGGCAAGGGCTACGGAGGCCTCCTGGACTCTCTCCTCGGCGGCGGGAAGTAGGCGGCGGGTTCACCCTGCCGCACCCGGGCGGTCAACGGTCCTCCACACACCATGGCGCTACCGTTTCCCGCATGGACCGGAGGGCCGCTCAAGGTGCCACCCATTAGAAGGCCTTTGTCGAGCGGGCACAGCTTCAGCAGAACCGAGCCACGGGCGTTGGGAGAATGAGGAGACGTGTTGTGAGGCCCACCAGGTGGCGTCACACGCGCGGCCGGACTCTCGATCGGTTCAGCATCGGTACCGTACCGTTCCAGCCACCAGCAGGATCAAGGCGTTGGGGTCCTCGCTTGTGTGCAAGGAGGGGCCCAGGCCCCTGGAACCTTCCCGCTCCCCAGAAAGTCCTCGAGCTCAGCCGGCCGTGTCCATGACATCAAAAGGAGACTGTCACGCCGTTCCTCCCCGGAACAGTGGCTCCTTCCTTCGTGGGGTGCGGTTGGAGAGAGTGGTACCCTGCACATGGGCTGGGGCCGCCGCCGGAAGGGGCTTGCGCAACGGCTGCGGGCCGGAGGTAGTCCCGTCGGGAGGACCATGGCAGGCCGCGACCGGCATGGGAGTGCTCTGACCGAGATCACCGATGGATCACTCGAGGCGCACCGTCTCGCCCGTGACCTGCAGGAACTGGCCACAGCCGGAACGCCACGGTTCGACTTCCTCCGGGAGATCTCGGCCAGGATTGCCACCTTCGCCGGGTGTTCCCTGGTCGGACTCGCACTGAAGGGATCACAGCGGTGGCACGTGGGGCGTCTCGCGCGCACCTGGCGCCTCACCACGGTCCAGGGGACCCTTCCGCTGGAGGCCCTTCGTGAGGTGTTCGAGGACTCGGGGATCTGGACCATTGAGGAGCGGGCATGCTGGAGCCAGCTGCTCGCCGGAGCAACCACCAGGTTCTGGCAAGGCCGGGAGGCGGTGGGGTGTGATGCTCCCGCCGGCACGCATACGGAAGCCGCTGTGATTGCCTCGGCGGACCAGGTCCAGGGGGTGCTCATGCTGGCCTGGCCCGGTCAGGATGTCACCTTTCGGGGCCAGGGGGTGAGCCTGACAGCCGCCCGTCCGTTGGCCGCCGCCCTGCTGTATCACCGCGCCCAGGCTGCCCTGCGGGAGCGGGTCAAGGAGCTCACCGGCCTCTATGAGCTCAGCAAGATCACGGAAACGACCGACCGCGATCCCGCCGATGTCCTCCCCCGGGTGGTGGAGATCCTGCCTCCAGCGTGGCAGTACCCGGAAATCGCGTTGGGAAGGATCGAGCTGGACGGATCGTCCTGGGAGACGGGTGATCCAAAGGGTGTGATGGCGTCGCAGGAGGCGCCGATCCTGGTGCAGGGGGTGGTGCGGGGAAGGATCCAGGTGGGGTACACCGAGGAACGCCCGGAGCTCGACGAGGGTCCCTTCATGCGCGAGGAGAGGAATCTCATCGACGCCCTTGCCAGGGAGGTGGGCCTGTTTCTGGAACGCTGGCAGGCCCGGCATGATCGTGAACTGCTCGAGGAGCAACTCCGCCACGCCGACCGTCTCGCCACCATCGGCCAGCTCGCCGCAGGTGTGGCGCACGAGCTCAACGAACCGCTGGCGGCGATCCTCGGGTTCGCACAGCTCTCCCTGGAGGTGAACGGTATCCCCGGGGAGGTCCGCGCCGATCTCGAACGGATCGTCAAGGGTTCTCTGCACGCCCGGGAGATCATCAAGAAACTGATGTTGTTCTCCCGCCAGACGCCGCCGCGTACCGAGGACGTGGACGTGAACCAGCTGGTGACAGACGGGCTCTACGTGATCGAATCGCGTTGCGCCAAGCAGGGGATCGAGGTGCGGCGCGAGCTCGGAGCAGACCTGCCCCGTCTCCGCGTGGATCCGGGCCAGATCCAGCAGGTGCTCGTCAATCTGGTCGTGAACGCCGTCCAGTCCATGCCGGACGGGGGGAGCCTTTTCATCCGCACCTTCCTGGACGGAGAGAACGTCTGCCTGGAGGTGGAGGACACGGGCGCCGGGATCGACGAGACCATACGGGATCGGATTTTCCTCCCGTTCTTTACGACCAAGGACGTTGACCAGGGGACCGGCCTCGGGCTGGCCGTGGTCCACGGAATCGTCACGGCCCACCACGGCTCCATCGAGGTGGCGTCGGAGGTTGGGCAAGGGAGCCGCTTCAGGGTACGGCTTCCTCTTCCCGGCCGGGAGAAGTGAGGGGCAACATGGCGACGGTGCGCATTCTGGTGGTGGACGACTCCATGGATACGCTCGAGATTGTCCGGCGCCACCTGGAACGGGCGGGGTACGAGGTGCTCACGGCCACCAGTGTTCCGGAGGCGTACGAGCACCTCCGGGAGTCCATGATCCAGCTCATCATCACCGATCTGAAGATGCCGGGTCAGAGCGGTCTTGAGCTCGTCCGGTGGGTCCGCGAGAACCTGCCAGAGGCGGAGGTCATGATGATCACCGGATACGCGTCGGTGGAGGGCGCCGTGGAGGCGGTCAAATGCGGTGCCGGCGAGTATCTGGCCAAGCCGTTCACCGACAAGGAGCTCCTGACGACCGTAAGCCGGGCCCTGGAGACCCGGCGGAGGCGGTTGGCGGCCGCCGCCGCGCCGGCCGAGACCGACGCCCTTCCCGGTCTCGTGGGAGACTCCCCTCCCATGCGGCGGCTCTACCGGGACATTCTCAAGGCGGCCCGGTCCGACGCCACCGTGCTCATCCTCGGCGAAAGTGGGACGGGCAAGGAGCTGGTGGCACGTGCCGTCCATTACAGGAGCCGGCGATCCGCCGCGCCCTTCGTTCCCATCAACTGCGGCGCCATCCCGGAGACGCTGCTGGAGAGTGAGCTCTTCGGGCATGTCCGGGGAGCGTTCACGGGTGCCGAGGCGGCTCGAGCCGGTTTCTTCCAGACGGCGGATCGCGGTACGGTGTTCCTGGACGAGGTGGGCGAGCTGAGCCTGGCGGGCCAGGTGCGATTGCTCCGGGTATTGCAGGACGGTGAAGTCTGCATGGTGGGGTCCAACCGGCCGCGGCTCGTGGACGTGAGGGTCGTCGCCGCAACCAACAAGGATCTGTCCCGGCTCATCGA
Organism: uncultured Thermoanaerobaculia bacterium; assembly: GCA_964641295.1. Lineage (GTDB taxonomy): Bacteria > Acidobacteriota > Thermoanaerobaculia > Thermoanaerobaculales > Sulfomarinibacteraceae > JAADFK01. The sequence continues at coordinate 33,438 of CAZXNA010000015.1, read as the reverse complement.
GCAGCATCGGTTCCGGGAGGACCTTTACTACCGTCTGAACGTCGTGGTGCTGGAGGTCCCGCCCCTCCGGGACCGGGGAGAGGATGTGCTCCTGCTCGCCGGACACTTTGCCCACCGCTTTGCGGAAGAGCAGGGACGGAAGCCACCCCGTTTCTCGGATCGCGTTGTGGCGCGGCTCCTCGAATACGACTGGCCGGGGAACGTGCGGGAGCTCGAGAACCTGGTCCAGAGGCTGGTGGTCATGTGTGAGGACGACACCCTGGACGTGGCGGATCTGCCGCGGTGGCTGCGGACACCTGTCACCGAGTCCGTCCGGTCCGTCCTGCGTCCCTTGGCCGACGTGGAACGGGCCCATATCCGCGCCGTGCTGCGTGCTGTGGGTGGCAACCGTACACGCGCCGCCGAAGTGCTGGGAATCGACCGCAAGACCCTGCGGCGCAAGTTGACCGACGGTTCGGAGCAGCCTCGGGGATGAGGCGCCTCCAAGGGAAGCGGCCGGGGCGTTTTGCCCCGGTTGGGGTGGAGTGCCCCATCCGGTGACTCGCGAATCTCGCAACGGTCGCGTCCCGCCGTTGAGCGAAAGTGCTGATATTCCAACAGGATCCGGACCTCCCGAAGGGTCAGGCCGCCCGTGGCATGCTCCGTGCGTACCAGAGGGTGAGGGCGGGGAGATGAATCCCACGCCCCGGGAGGTACACCATGGGTCAGAACACAGCGCTGAGACCGGATGAGCACACGCGAAACGCCGAGATCGACCCCGGCCTGGAGCACAGCCTCTGCCTCAGCTGTGCCCATCTGGAGACCTGCACCCTTCGCGGACAGGGGGCAATCGTCCAGTTCTGCGAAGAGTTCGAGGTGAAGCCAGGACTCGTCCAGAGGGCCTTTCCCCGGGAGGCAGAGGCCTCCCGGCACGTCGAAGCGGCCTGGGGCCTGTGTGCCACCTGCACTCACCGCGAGGAATGTGTGTTGAGGACCACTGCCCAGGGAGGTGTCTGGTACTGCGAGGAGTACGAGTGAGGGGGGGTGGGCCGGCACGAACGGCACGCGGCGAGTTCCCCAGAGAATCGCTTCGTCATCCCGTTTCTCGCCCATTGGCGAAGAACCGGTGAAATACGTGGCCAGATTCCTCCGAGGACGACAGTACAACCACGGAACGGAGACGAAGAGAGGAAGGTGAATCCACGGATTGGGAAGAGTGCTCCCTGGAGGAGATGGCTCGCGCGCCTCCTTCCGCCACCCGCACCCGTCCCCCCGTCATCCCACCCCTCTCGCCAGTTCCCTACCTTGCGGGATGCGCAGCCGTCCCCTGCCCTCGGCCAGGGCCGCCAGCCGGAAGGGCCCGCCCCGCGGGACGGCCTGGGCTTCTCATGGGAGGAAGGACCGGGAGGTCCAGGCTCGAGGGGTGGGTCACGCCGGTCAGTATCTTCGGGCGAGCGACGACGCCGTCTTCGGGGGGGCCGTCGAAGGAGAAACCGTCGTTTGGGTTGACCTCGAAGCGGGGCCAGTTGGATCCGGCGATGTCCACCCGGATTCGATGGCCGGCGTTGAACACGATGGCGGTGGACCAGAGATCGACGTCGATCTGAGTGGGTACGCCGGGCGTCAGGAAGCACTCCCGGTCCTCGCCGCAGCGAAAGCGGGCCCTGGCGATGCCGTCGATGACCAGCATGGAGCGCCCGTCGGGATAGACGTCGGTCAATCGTACGGAGAGGTCCAGATCGGGCGTGTCCGGGAGGACCCAGAGGTGGGCCCCCAGCCTGCCAACCACCGTGACCGGTGAGCTCAGGACGGGCGTCGTGAAGCTCAGCACGTCGGGCCGTTGCTCCACGGGCCGCTGGTCCCAGGGCCCCGAACCCATGGGCCGCCCATCGACCTCCAGGTCGGGAAAGAGGTTGGCTCCCCCGAGGGTGGGCACGGGGTCGGCGGGATCGGCCACGAGCTCCACCTGTCCCGGTGCCGGCGGGGTCCAGGTCAGCCCACCCTCCGCCGTCAGGTAGAGCTGCCGCCGCGGGAGCGCGGGCGGCCACCGTTCCAGGTCGAGCCAGACGTTGCCGGGGGCTCCTTCCTCCCCCACGGCGCCCATCAGGTAGATGTGCGCCGCCGCCCAGCTACTGACACCGTTGTCCCGGCCCTTGACCCAGTACTCCAGGTAATCCAGGGTCAGGAGGATCGGATCGAGCCCCGAGTTGTCCGGATAGCTCAGCTGGCCCGCCGTCGTGTTGCCCGGGTCGTAGCCGTGGGTCCACGGACCGACGACCAGGTTCTGCCGCCCGCGGGCGCCATCCCCTCCGCGATCCTGCCAGGCGGAGAAGGCGTCGAGGTTGCCCTGGAGGAAGATGTCGTACCAGCCGGCCACGTGGAGCGTCGGGACCTGGACCGACTCCGCATGCAGGAGTGGCGTCGCATCGGCCCACCAGGAATCCCACAGCCGGTGGTTCAGCAGAACCGGGAGGAAATCGAGGGAGCCCTGGCCGTCGAGCCAGTTGTACGTCAGGGCCTGCCGAAAGACGCCCCCCTGGAAGATGGCGTGGTGATAGAGATCCGGGGTGGCGAAAACCGGCACCTGGCACCTGAGGATTTCCGAGGCGCCGGGTGCCATCATGTACTGGGTGATCCCGAGGGCCGATCCGCCCAGGGTGCCGACCTTCCCGTTGCAGAAACCCTGACCGGCCAGCCATTCCAGCGTCGCCCGGCCATCGGGGCCGTCGTCCCGGAAGACCGTGTCCTCGCCGCCGGAATCGAAACGGCCCCGGGTATCCTGGGCGACGCAGGCGTAGCCCAGGATGTTGGCCGCCAAACAGGTGTCGTGCACCCCCGCCTTGCCGTAGGGGGTCCGCACGAGGATCACGGGCCAGCTCGAGCCCAGGAAGGGAAGGTAGACGTCCGTGGCCAGGGGCGTGCCGTCCGGCGCCGCCACGGTCGTCGTGTAGCTCTGGGCCCCGGAATGTCCCGCGATCAGAAGCAGCACGGCCAGAAGAACGTGGTGCGAACGACGCCAGAAGAACATGGGAGGATTATGACATGCCGGGAGACGAGTAGAATGAACACTTGCCGGACGGATCCGGCCATTGGAGCGCACCATGTCCCAGCGAAAACAGCTTCGGCGAACGAAGATCGTCGCAACTCTCGGTCCTGCAACGAATTCCGTCGATGGGATCGGCCAGCTGATCGCCGCCGGGGTCGACGTCTTCCGGCTCAACTTTTCCCACAGCGACCGGGAAGCCCACGCCCGGACCATGGCCAGGATCCGCGAGGCCGGCGCCGGTGTGGGCCGAGAGATCGGAATCCTCCAGGATCTCGGCGGGCCCAAGATCCGCCTGGGCGTGCTGCCCGAGGGCGGTCTCGCGCTTCAGCCGGGCTCCACCGTCCGGCTTGACAGCTCGGGGAAGCCCGCGGCCGGCACCCTGCCGGTCAACTACCCCTACCTGGCCGAGGACGTGAAGCCCGGGGATCCCATTCTCCTGGCCGATGGGACGGTGGAACTTCGCGTGGAGGACGCGGCCGGCACGGTCGTCCTGTGCTCCGTGGTCACCGGCGGACGCCTCAGCTCCCACAAAGGGGTCAATCTGCCGGGGAGCCGGCTCCGGATACCCTCGTTTACGGACAAGGATCGTCTGGACCTGGAAGTGGGCCTGGCCAACGGCGTCGATTTCGTCGCCCTCTCATTCGTCCGGAGCGAGGAGGACCTGGCCCCGGTGATCGAGATCCTCGACGGCGTTACGCCGCGGCCATTGCTGATCGCCAAGATCGAGAAGCCCCAGGCGGTGGATCGGCTGGAGCCGATTCTTGCCATGGTGGACGGCATCATGGTGGCGCGGGGGGACCTCGGCGTCGAGCTTCCCGTGGAACAGGTGCCGCTGATCCAGAAGCGGATCATCCGGGAGGCCGTCCAGGCCGGCAAACCGGTCATTACGGCCACCCAGATGCTGGGTTCCATGGTGTCCAGCCCGCGTCCCACCCGGGCCGAGGCCTCCGACGTGGCCAACGCCGTCCTCGACGGAACCGATGCCGTCATGCTTTCGGAGGAAACGGCCGTCGGGAGCTACCCGGTCGAGGCCGTGCAAACCCTCGACCGCATTGCAAAGGCCGTCGAGCCCTCGGTGGACCACGACGCCTTCCTCAACCGGTCCCCGGCCGGCTCCCCACGGCGCACCGATGAGGCCATCGGCCATGCCGCCTGCTGGCTGGCCCGGGACGTGGAGGCCCGCGCCATCGTGGCCTCGACGGTCTCCGGCACGACGGCACGGCTCGTCGCCCGGTTCCGGCCCGCCGTTCCCGTTTTCGCCCTGACGCCCCACCGGTGGGTGGAGCGCCAGCTGAGCCTCTCCTGGGGCGTCGTACCGGCCCACGTGGAGAGTTTCGGCGACACGGACGCCATGTTCGAGTTGGCGGCCCGCTGGGCCGCCGACGCGGGGCTCACCCAGCCGGGAGACCGCCTGGTTCTGACGGCCGGTGCCCCCATCAACGTCCCGGGCACCACCAACATGCTCCGCGTCGTCGATCTCTGAATCAGGGAGCAGCCGTCATTTCTCCGCGAGGTAGAACGACGGAAACAGGGCGTAGAAGGCCATGGCCGGCTGGAGCTGGACCAGGGGGATCTGATCGTTGACCGAGTGGGAGTGCACCTCGTCGGCGGGACCGAAACCGACCGTCGGAATGCCGAACATGCCGGCTGTCGCACAGGCGTTGGAGGAGAAGTTCGACCGGTGGACCCGGGGCTGACGGCCAAGGACGCTGGCGGCCGTCGCCATGGCGGCCCGTACCGCCGGGCTCTCCTCGGGCGTCTCCCAGGCCGGAAAGCACTTCTCGGTCGGGTAGCTCAGCCCTTTCCAGGATGGCTTCTCGTAGTGCAGGACCTCGAGCCGGGCATCGACGGCCTGTACGGCGGGCAACCCCTCAAGCTCGGCCACGGCGGTCTCCTGCGTCTCGCCGATGGTGATCCGCCGGTCGAGGTAGATGGTGCACTCGTCCGGAATGGCCGTCAGGGACGCCGACTGTGAGGAGATCCCGGTGACGGCGATGGAGCCCTTCCCCAGGCGGGGGTGGGTCTTCTCCAGGCGGCCGTGGAGCCGCTCGATACCCTGGACGATGGGCGCCATGGCGTAGATGGCGTTGGAGCCCCTCTCCGGCTGGGCACCGTGGGTGCCGACGCCGTAGGTTGTCAGCTCGATCTCGACGCGGCCCCGCTGGCCGTGGCAGACGCCCAGGTGGGAGGGCATGGCGATGACCACCGCCTCCGGCTTGAGCCCGGACTCGTTGACGATGTACTGCCAGGCCAGTCCGACACAATCCTCGCCGTTGACCGTCGCCGTCACCCAGACGCTCAGGTCGTCCGGAATCCCCACGTGCCGGAGAATCGCCACACCGTGGACGATGGCAGCCAGGCCACCTTTCTGGTCCGAGGCCCCCCTTCCGTAGAGCACGCCTCCCGTGATGCTCCCACCGAAGGGATCGACCTTCCACTGGGTCGGGTTGCTGATGCCGACGGTGTCGACGTGGGCGTCAAAGGCGAGGACCCGTGGGCCGTTCCCGATGCGGCCCAGCACGTTCCCCATGCCGTCCACGTGGACCTCGTCGTAACCCAGCCGCTCCATCTCGCGGACCACATGCTCGCAGGCCAGGCGCTCCGCTCCCGAGGGTGACGGGATGGTCACCAGATCCCTCAGGAAGTCGATGCACTCCGGGCCGGCCTCGGCGGCCCGCCGCAAGACCTCGACCTCGAGCTCCGACGTCACGTCAGTTTTGATCTCCGAATCGCGATCTCTCATATGCGAATCTTTTCACAAGATCGCGAAAAACTCAACAGTCCATGTCGCACGAGGAACAACACGGCCGCGTGTACCTGCGATGACGCTTCCTCAGTAGAGGATGGCCAGGCGAAGCTGGGCCAGGAAGACCCGCACCATGAAGATGATGAGCACGGCAAAGAGCGGGGAGAGGTCCACGGGGAGAGGACGGCGGAACAGTCTCCACTGGAGCCTCTGGAGTGGACGGAGGATGGGATCGGTGATCTGGCGCAGGGTCCGGACGATGGGATTCAAGGGGTTGGGCTCGACCCAGGAGATGAGCGCCCGGATAATGATCAGCCACATGGTCAGCATCAGCACAAGATCGAGGACCGAGAGGATCGGGACGAAAACGACTCGAAGCAGCTTCACGGGTTCCTCCGGAGTCCGAAAATGGCCGTCCCCACACGCACGTGGGTTGCACCCTCCTCCACGGCCACCTCGTAATCGTGGCTCATCCCCATGGAGAGGGCGGGAAGGGAACGCCCGAGGTGTTGCTCCAGCTCCTCCCGGAGCACGGCCAGCCGGCGAAAATGGGGACGCGAGGCCTCGGCGTCCATCTCGAAGGGCGGGATGCACATGAGTCCCTTCAGCTCCAGGCCCGCGACGGCCACGACCTCCCGGGCGAGCTCCTCTGCATCCTCCGGGAGGACGCCGGCCTTCTGGGGCTCGGAGGCGATGTTGACCTCGAGGAACACGGGGACAACCCTCCCCGGCCAGTGATCCTCCAGAAGGAGCTGAAGGCGTTCCACCAGCCGCGGCCGGTCGATGGTCTGGAGGACGTCGAACACCTCCAGCGCCAGCCGGGCCTTGTTCCGTTGGAGCGGTCCGATCAGATGCCACGTGGCCTGCGGCACACCGGGTTTCTTGGCCGCCGCCTCCTGGACCCGGTTCTCGCCCAGATCGGTGGCGCCGGCGCGGACGGCCTCGGCGACGACCTCCGCAGGTTTGGTCTTGCCGACGGCGATCAGGGTGACGGAACCGGGAGGGCGCCCGGAACGTTCGGCGGCCTGCGCGATCCTTCCTCTGACCTCGGCCAGGCGCTCAGCGAGACCCGCCGTCATGGCCATGGCACCAGCTCAGCCATCTTCTCACCCGCCATTCTCCTCCGTGCCGGCCTCGTTCTCGAGTTCCGGCATGTAGAGGATGCGGTAACAGTGCTCACAGGCGATGATCTCCTCCGCCCTCCGGACGCGCTGCTGCAAATGGGGCCGAAGAGCAAAGTGGCAGAGGGAGCAGGAACCCTCGATGGCCGGGGCCAAGGCCGTACCATGCTTGCTCTTGAGGAGCCGCAGGAAGCGAGAGCGGTTGGCCGGTTGGAGCTGTTCCTCGATACGGCGCGCCTGGGCCGCCAGCTTGTGGATCTGCTTCGTCAGCTTGGCGCGGCGCCGCTCCCAGCGCTCCGTGACCTCCCTGTGGGCGTCCTCCTCCTCGGGGCGTGCCTTGCGGCGCTCCTCGATCTCCGTTCCCAGCTCCTCGATACTCTTTTCGATCTCCTCGCGCCGCGCCGTCGCCCTCTCCAGGGCCTGGGTGGCGAAATCGATCTCGTTGATGACGGCGGTGAACTCCCGCTCGTTGGTCACCATCCCCTTCTGGCGTTGGAAGTGCTCCAACTCCGTTCGGGATTCCTCCTGGACGCGGGTGACCTCCCGCAGCTCCGCCTCGAGCTCGCCCATCCGCTCCTGAAGTTCGTCAAGCTCCAGCTGCCGCCGCCGGTTCTCTTCGGCCAGCTCCCGCACGTCGTCGGGCGCCGTTCTCTGTTCAGTTATGGCCTCGGAGATTCTGTCGTAAATCTTCTGCAGCCGGATCATCAGGATCAACTCTTCCCGTACGTTCTCCACCAAAACCCCTCCTCGCAGCGCAGTTTGAGCTCACCGGCGCCGTGGGCCCACCAGGATTCGAACCTGGGACCGACCGGTTATGAGCCGGCGGCTCTCACCGCTGAGCTATGGGCCCAAGGGTCATGGTAACCCGCGCCGGGCCGAGGGGCAACAGGGTACGATGGGCCCGTGGACTTCGACACGGCTTACGCCTCCTCCGATGCCTACTTCGGCGCCCTCCCGGAACGGAGCCTCGTCCGCCATGCCGGCTCTCTCGACCCCTCATTGCCGATCCTCGACCTCGGCTGCGGCCAGGGCCGAAACGCCCTCTGGCTCGCCAAGAGGGGCCTGAGCGTCGAGGCTGTCGACCCCTCCCCCGTGGCCATGGAGGCGGTGGAACGGGTGGCCCGCAGCGAGGGCCTGGCCATCCGGACGATCCCTGGGAGCTTCCAGAATCTGGACGTCCCCCCGGGCCGCTACGGAGGCATCCTCGTCTTCGGTCTGATCCCGATCCTCAGCCGCGGCGACATCGAGGATCTGGCGGAACGGATCGGCCGCTGGGCTGCACCGGGCTGCCGGGCCTGGCTGACGGCCTTCACCACCGCTGACCCCGCCTACCCCGATCTTTCCCGGCGGTGGTCCAGGATTGGAAGGAGCTCCTTCCAGTCCCCGGAAGGTACCCTGCGAACCTTCCTGGAGCCCGGAGAACTCCGTCGCCTCCTGCCGGCGTGGAGAACCCTTCACTGGTGGGAGGGCCCCGGGCCCGAGCACCGCCACGGCGGCGGACCGCCCGAGCGTCACGGCCTGGCCGAGCTTGTCGCCATCAAACCCCGCACTCCACAATGAAGACCGTCAGTGGTAAATTCGAGGAAGAGAAGCCAATCCGACAGCGCATGAAGAGCTGAACCGGGTTCGAGCCTCCGAGGAGGAAACCATGACGAAACGATGGAGCCCTTGCTTGGTCCTGTGCTGGATCCTGTTGACGTTGGTGGGCACCAACGCCGATGCAGCGTGGCAGGACGCCTGGCCCCGGGAAATGAACGCCGGCCAGTACACCATCGTCCTTTACCAGCCCCAGTTCGACCGGCTGGCCGCCGATGCCTTCGAGGCCCGGGCCGCCGTTTCCGTCGAAAAGGCCGGCGCCCAACCGGTCTTCGGCGCCGTTTGGTTGGAGGGCCTGGTCGCTGCTGACCGGGATCGGCGCGTCGTCCGCTTCGCCGAGATAACCGTGCCCATGGTGACTCTTCCGGATGCCTCCGAGGAGCAAAAGGCCAAGTTGGCGCGTCTGCTCGAAAGGGAGATCCCGAAATGGGATCTCCAGATGTCCCTGGACGCTTTCATTCCCCTCCTGGAGGCGGCTCAGGTGGAGCAGTCCGGCACGCCGGGCCTCAAGAACTCCCCACCGAGGATCATCGTCACCCACACGCCGTCGGTCCTCGTCCTGATCGACGGCGAGCCCAGGTTGACCAACGTCGAGGGATCGTCCCTCAAACGCGTCGAGAACACGCCCTTTGTCATTGTCGAACGCGGCGGAACCTACTACCTTCTGACCGACACCCTGTGGTACCGGGCTCCGAAAGTGGAAGGCCCGTGGAAGAACACCAAGAGCCTTCCTGCCGAGGTCGAGAAACTCGCGAAAGAGCTCGAGAGACAGAGGAAAGAACAGGCTCCGCAGGAGAGCGAAACACCGAATGCAGAGGTCAAGCCAGATCCACGGATCCCCGAAATCGTCGTTTCCACGGTTCCCGCCGAGTTGATCTTCATCGACGGCACGACGACCTTCCAACCCATCAAGGACACGCAGATCCTCGTTGTCTCCAACACGGACTCCGATGTCGTCTTCGACATCGACTCGCAGAGCTACTACGTCCTCCTCGCCGGGCGCTGGTACCGCTCCCTAAGCCTCGACGACGGTCCCTGGGAGTGGGTTCCCAACGACCAGTTGCCGGCTGCGTTTGCGTCCATTCCCGCCGACTCCGAAGAGGGTTACCTCCGTGCCAGCATCGCCGGAACGCAGGAAGCACAGGAAGCCGTCCTGGAGCAATCCATCCCCCAGACGGCCGAGGTCCGGCGGGACGACAGCTCCCTGAAGGTCGAGTACAGCGGCCAACCAGAGTTCGAACCCGTCGAGACGACCTCCATGGAGTACGCCGTCAATACGTCGTCGTCGGTCATCCTCTCCGGCGGCCGGTACTACTGCTGTGACGACGCCGTCTGGTACGAGTCGGCCAGCCCAACGGGCCCCTGGATCGTCTGCACCGAGGTCCCCGCCGAGATCTACGCCATCCCACCCTCCTGCCCCATCTACAACGTCACCTTCGTCAGGGTGTACCGCACGACGCCCCACGTCGTCTACGTCGGGTACACCCCCGGGTACACCTGCAGCTATGTCTCCCACGGCTGCGTGGTCTACGGTACCGGCTGGCACTATCGGCCGTACTACGGCCCTTACTACTACCCGCGTCCCTGGACCTGGGGTTTCAGCGTCCGCTACAACCCCTGGTACGGCTGGAGCTTCGGCCTGAGCTTCTCCAACGGGCCCTTCCACCTGACCTTCGGTTTCGGCGGCTGGAGCCGCGGCTGGTGGGGACCGGCCCGGTACCGGCCCTATCCCGTCCCCTACGGCGTCGGCTACCGCGCTGGGTACCGCCGCGGCTACATGCGAGGCTACGCCCGCGGCCTGCACGATGCGGCCCGTTACCCCGTGCCGTACCGGGGGGGCTCGCCCAGGCAGAACATCTACGCCCGCGACCGCAATCTCAGCCGGGTCGTCAGGACCCGGGACCTCAGCCCAGCCCAACGGCCGACCGTGGCCAAGAACCGGGCCAACAACGTCTATGCGGATCGAAACGGCGGTGTCCACCGCCGCAAGAGCGACGGCACCTGGGAGCAGCGGCACAAGGGTCAGTGGAAACCGGAGATGCCTTCGAAGGAAGCCCGGCCGAGCACACGGCCCGCAACCCGCCCCTCGACTGGAACCGTGGACAGCACGCGCCCCTCTTCGCGTCCATCCACTGGCACGAAACCCGGCACGTACCCCTCCACGCGTCCGTCCACTGGCACGAAACCCGGCACATACCCCTCCACTCGTCCATCCACTGGCACGAAACCCGGCACGCACCCCTCCACGCGTCCGTCCACCGGGACCAGAACCAGCACGCGGCCCGCTTCCAGCTCCCTCGAACGATCCCACACGGCCCGGCAGCGGAGCGGCCAGAGGAGCCACACCGCCCCATCCAGGTCGTCCTCCCGGGGCACGTCCCGGGGTGGAACCCGCAGGAGGTAACGTCAACGTACGACGGCCAGGGCGGTGACGACACCGGGAGGGCGGCCCAAGATGCACGCCCTCCCCCCGTATCCGTCCCCACGGGTACAATGAAGCGATGACACCCATACTCCTGGGCCTCGCCACCGCCGGCATTCTCGCAATGCCGGTGGGAACGACCTCGGCCGACACGTCTCCGGGCCCGGCCGTTGTATCCACGGCCTTGCAGACGGGGGCAGAGACACCTCCGGGCCGGCCCTCCTCCACTGCGGCCCTCTCGGGCGCCAACGGCGTAGCCGTTCCGAACCCCTGGTACATCACGGACCGGGTGACCGTGACGCAACCCATGGAGGTCGGCGACGTCATCGTCGCCGGCAGCGGGGAGCTGATCGTCGAGGACGTCCCGGAGCCCGGGTTCTCCGTCACGGGCGACCTTTGGGTGGTGCAATCGGGCCGGGCGGAGCTCCGCAACTCGGTCATCCGATTCATGAACACCTACCACGGGCAATACTCGCTGGTGGCCGGTGGCGACGCCACGGTGCTCGTGGAGGGGTGCGACTACAGGGTCCCCAACCACGTCCACCACGGGCTCCTGGCTGTGGAGAATGCCTCCCTGACGCTTCGCGACACCGGCTTCGATCCCGTGCAGCTGGTCGTCCTCGGGGACGGCCGGCTCCTGGCCCAACGCCTGGACGGCCAGTTCGAGATCATTCTTCAGGATCGCGGCGACATCACACTCGAGGACATTCCCAGGAACCCCGGCGGCGGAAATCTCTGGGTCTGGCCGACCTTCCCGG
>CAZXNA010000015.1:0-21670 GCA_964641295.1 uncultured Thermoanaerobaculia bacterium | reverse complement strand
CCTTCCCGGGTGGATCGCAAGCTGGGAGTTCCCACCGTCCGGGGCGACCGGCATCCCGCAACGCTGCCACCTGAAACGCTGCCAGGTCGCCCTCTGGCCAATGCTGGTCCGGCCTGGCTGTCAGTTGACCCTCCGGGACATCGGCGAGGACAACTGGGTCGTCGTCGGTCTCCTCCTGCCGAACCAAGCCACCATCACGGGATTGACCGACGGGGGACCACCCGTCTCCGGGACCATCGACCTTCCCGACAGGAGTCTCCAGCTCGACAACGCCGCCATCGACACGTGGAACCTCTACCCCCAGGATCGGGCCCACGTGACCGTTCACGATTCCACCGTCGGCGAGATCATCGCCTTTGGGAACGCCTCCCTCGTCCTGGAGCGATCGACCGTGGATGGCACCGGCGGGTACTTCGCGGCCTCGGACTCCGCCCACGTGGTCGCCAGCGCCTCGACCTTCACCTGCGACGTGGAGGCCACGGGCCAGGCCACCGTGGAGCTCCATAACTGCGAAGCTCTCCCCTACCCGTGGGATCCGCACGGGAACGTCACCCGTTTCGGTGCCTACGACCGGGGCCGCCTACTGGCCGATGGAACCGTCGTCGACAGCATCCCGGCCCTCGGCGGCAGCGGCATCATCGCCGCCACCTGGATCGCCGACCCGCCCTCCGAGCCGCCGGGGTGGGGTCGTTCCGTCAGCATCTCCGGCGTCGCGGCCATCTTCAGCGCCGACCCGGAGGCCGCCCTGGTCACCTGGGAGCTCCTGGCCATGCCGGCCGGGAGCGCCTCGGGCATCACCCTGGGCCACGGTGAACGCAGTGTCGATCCCCCCGGTCCCCTCGGCGTGTGGCAGGGCGGTGACCCGTACCTCCCGTGGGAGCTGCGCCTGGTCCTCAGGGACGGCTTCGGAAGGATCCTCAGCGGGGGGGTGGTGGTTCCCGCCCGACCCGCCGGGTCTCCCGAGGCCCGCCGGCCCGCCGGCAGGCGGCTGGCCCACGGGCCGTGAACCCCTGCGCCGGACTCCCGGCAGGGTCCACTGGCAGGATCAGTCCTTCTTGGGCTGTCCTTCCGTCGCCGCAGGTTTCCCGGCAGCCTTGAGCGCCTGACCCTTCTGTCCCGTGGCCTCGGCCGTGGCGGACGGAGGAGCCTCGAGTCCCAGCCGCTTCAGCTCGGCCCGGATGGCGTCGTCGAACACATCGAAGGGCCGAGCTCCCCGCACCATCTTGCCGTTGATGAAGAAGATGGGCGTGCCGTTGAGGCCGAGCGCCCGGGCTTCCTTGAGGCTGGCGTCGATCTGAGCGGCCGGCTCGTGCTTCGACAAGCAGGAGGAGAAGACGTCCATGTCGAGGCCGAGATCCTTGGCTTCGGCCTTGATGGAATCATCGTCCAGTTTGGCCTGGTGGGCGTAGAGCCAGTCGTGCATCTCCCAGAACTTCCCCTGCCGTCCGGCGCACAGGGCGGCCTCGGCGGCCGGCCGGGCCCGGTTGTGCCGTTGCCCCGGCATGTTCTTGAAGACGATCCGAACCTGGTCCGGGTAGGTTTCCAGGATCTTGTTGAGAACCGCCTGCGCCCGTGAGCAGTAGGGACACTGGAAGTCCGAGAACTCGACGATGGTCACCGGAGCGTCGGCCCGGCCCCGCACGGGGTCGTCCTTGCTCAGCGCCACGGGGAAGCGCGGCTCCTTCAGGAAGATGCGGAGATTGGCGTCCTGGAGCATCCTGGCCTGGAGCGCCTTCTCCAGGCGCTGCTTTTCACGGTCCTTGAGGGCCTGGCGGACCAGCTTCCGGGCGTCCTCGTCGTTCTTGGGAAGCTGGGAACGGTACTGCTTCATCACCTGCTCCACCTGGGCGTCCGTCGGCTCGGTGATTCTGCTGGTGACGAACTTGTCGTAATACTGGTCGCGCGTCATGCCCTCCCGAAGGGCCTGGGCCCTGAGGAGACGCTCGGCCACCATCTGACGGATGGTCCGCGTCTCCAGGTCGTACAACTGCTCGCGGAGCCGGGCCAGCTCGACACCGATCAGACGGTCGACCTCCTCCTGGGTGATGTCCCCCAGGGAGTAGCTGGCGACGACCTCGCCCTGAGCCGAGGATGCCGCCGGGGTGGAAGCGGCCCCGGCCTTCGTTTGCGGAGGGGTGCCGGAAGCCGAAGGAGCTTCCTGGGAGGCGGCCGGAACCGCCAGGAACAGAACCAACAGACCGCCAAGACCGGCCATCCTCAGGTGGTGGCTACAATCCAACTTCATGGAATCCTCCTTACAGCTCTCCGGACGGACCGGAGCTGGATCGACCGGGAAAGTATACGCCTCCTCCGATGTCACGGCCCCCTTGCTAGGAATGCGTCCCGTTCTTTGTGCTATACTACGCGGCGTCAAATCGGGAGGGTGAGCCCAAGTGACCACGCGTCACAACCATCGACTGTTCCATCTCCAACCACACCGCCCCCTCCCTAACCACCCCGACATCTGTATCCTTTCTCATGTGAACATCGTCGAGAGAATCTGCGCCTGCCCGCATCTCTTCTGGCGTTCTTCGCCAGGTCAATCCCTGTATGCCTTGAGGAAAAGGAGGTAGCCGATGGATGCGTTGACCCTTGCACGGTTGCAATTCGCGATCGTAACCGTGTACCACTTCTTCTTCGTGCCACTGACCCTGGGGCTGTCGGTGCTCATCGCCATCATGGAGACCAAGTACGTCACCAGCGGCGACGAGATCTACAAGACCATGGTCAAGTTCTGGGGAAAGCTCTTCCTCATCAACTTCGCCATGGGCGTCGCCACGGGAATCGTGCAGGAGTTCCAGTTCGGCATGAACTGGTCCCAGTACTCCCGCTTCATGGGTGACATCTTCGGCGCCCCTCTGGCCATCGAGGCGCTCCTGGCCTTCTACATGGAGTCCACCTTCCTCGGTGTCTGGATCTTCGGCTGGGACAAGATCTCGCCAAAGCTCCATGCCACCGTCATGTGGCTGGTGGCCATCGGTTCCAACCTTTCGGCCCTCTGGATCCTGGCGGCCAACTCCTTCATGCAGCAGCCCGTCGGTTACGCCCTGCGAAACGGACGTGCGGAGATGACCGATTTCTTCGCGATCCTGACCAACGGCCACCTGTGGGTGCAGTGGCCCCACGTCTTCACGTCGGCCGTCACGACGGCGGGCTTTTTCGTTGCGGGGATCTCCGCCTGGCACCTGCTCAAGGGTTCGCCCAGGGCTGAGGTCTTTCGCCGTTCCTTCCGGTGGGGCACCGTCTACGGGCTGATCGGCACCGTGCTGGTCATCCTCGTCGGCCACGCCCAGGCCCAGTACATGATCAAGGTCCAACCCATGAAGATGGCGGCCGCCGAAGCCCTCTGGCAGACCGAGGATCCCGCCGGCCTGTCGCTCCTGACCATCGGCAACGAGAAGGAGCGGCGGGACGTCTTCGCCATCCGGATCCCGGGCGCCCTGAGCTTCCTCGCCTACAACAAGTTCACCGGCCCGGTCAAGGGGATCAACAACCTCCGGGACGAATACGTCCAGAAGTACGGCCCGGGCGACTACGTTCCGCCCGTGGCGATCTCCTACTGGACCTTCCGCATCATGGTCGGCGCCGGATTCGTCATGCTGCTCCTGATGCTGCTGGCCCTAAGAACCAGTATGAAGGATGCCTTCCACGACTCACCACGGCTGATGCGCTGGATGTTCTGGGGGCTCTTCCTCCCCTATATCGCCAACAGCACGGGCTGGATCTTCACCGAGATGGCGCGCCAGCCCTGGATCGTCTTCGGCCTCCAGAAGGTGCAGGAGGGCGTTTCCAACACCGTCGGCGCCGGCTCGGTGGCCTTCTCGCTCATCACCTTCACACTGCTCTACGCCGTGCTGATGGTTTTCGACATCAAGCTGCTGACCAAGTACGCCAAGGCCGGCATCGAGGAACCCGCCGAGCCCGCCATGGCCGGCGAGATGGCGTGAGGGGAGGTGAAGCATGGATCTCAACACCGTCTGGTTCGTACTTATTGGCGTCCTGTTCACCGGCTTCTTCTTCCTGGAGGGGTTTGACTATGGTGTCGGCATGCTCCTGCCCTTCCTCGGAAGGAACGACCAGGAGCGCCGCGTCATCATCAACACCATTGGACCGGTCTGGGACGGCAACGAAGTCTGGATGCTGACCGCCGGCGGAGCTTCCTTCGCCGCTTTCCCGCACTTCTACGCGACCCTCTTCAGTGGCGCCTACCTGGCCCTGACCCTGATGCTCCTCGCCCTGATCGTACGGGGTGTCAGCTTCGAATTCCGCAGCAAGGAAGAGGGCGCCAGGTGGCGCAACGGTTGGGACTGGGCCATCTTCTTCGGTTCCTTCCTGCCAGCGCTCCTCTGGGGGGTCGCCATGAGTGACCTTCTCTACGGCCTCCCCGTCGATGCCAACATGGACTTCACGGGCAACTTCTTCAGCCTCCTCAACCCGTTCTCCCTGGTCGGAGGCCTGTCGGCCGTTGCCATTTTCGCCCTCCACGGCGCAACGTTCCTGGCGTTGAAGACGGCCGGTGAGATTCGCGATCGGGCCCTGGCCACGGCCAAGAGGATCTGGCCCGTGGCCGTTCTCCTGCTGATCGCCTATGTCATCCTTGCCGCCACGTCGACCGACTTCTTCCAGCGAATGGGCTACAACCCGGGCGTCATCCCCATCGCCGCCATCGTCGCCCTGCTCCTGGTGCGGTACTTCCTCAACAACGGCAGGGAGGGCTGGGCCTTCATCATGACCGCCCTCTCCATCGTCTTTTCCGTCGTCACCCTCTTCGTCGGGTTGTTCCCGCGCCTCCTGGTCTCGAGCCTCAACCCCGAGTGGAGCCTGACCATCTACAACGCCTCTTCCAGCCAATACACCCTCAAGGCCATGACCATCGTGGCCCTCATCCTCGTGCCCTTCGTCCTGGTCTACCAGGGGTGGACCTACTGGATCTTCCGCAAGCGTCTGACGATCGGGTCCGAGCTCGAGTACTGACGTCGGGAGGAAGCAAACCATCGAGCCGGGAGGTCAACCTCCCGGCTCGTTTTTTCTCCTCGTCTCTGGGATCATCCGGTTGATGCATCTGGACCGACGTCTCGTCAACGCCGCCACCGCCGAGAAGGGCCGATTGCTCCTCTCCGCGACGGCCTCCGTGGCGGCGGCCGCCGCGACCGTCGGGGGCGCCGCCTGTCTCGCCACCATCATCGCCCGGGTCTTCCTCGGCGGCCAGGACCTGCGCGGCGTGCGGATCCAGTTGATCCTTCTGGCCCTGGCGGCCATCGCCCGCGCCGCCTTCACGTGGTTGGCCCACGCCAGTGCGGGCCAGGCCGCCATTGCCGTCAAGGCCCGCCTCCGCCGGCAGTTGGCCGACCGGCTGGTGGCCGCCGGCCCCCTCGCCATGGGCCGAGAGCGAACCGGGGAGATCAGCACGAGCCTCAACGAGGGCGTCCAGGCCATCGACGCGTACATCCGAGACTACCTGCCCCAGATCGTCCGCACGGCCGCCATCCCCCTGCTGATCCTGGCCGTCGTTTCGGGCCGGGACCTGCTGTCGGGGGCCATTCTCCTGGTAACGGCCCCCGTCATCCCCCTCTTCATGGTCCTGATCGGCAAGGCGGCCGAGGCCATGGGCCGCCGCCGGTGGGAGGCCCTGTCACGGATGAGCGCCCGTTTCCTCGATGCCCTCCAGGGTCTGACGACCCTCAAGATCCTCGGCCGCGCGCGAGAGCAGGCCGCCCTCGTCGCCCGCGTGACCGAGCGCTTCCGTCAGACCACCATGGAGGTGCTGCGCGTCGCGTTCCTCTCCGCTCTGGTCCTCGAGCTCGTGGCGACCCTCAGCACGGCGGTTATCGCCGTCGAGGTCGGGCTGCGCCTCCTCTACGGGCACATGCCCTTCGAGCCCGCCTTCCTGGTTCTCCTCCTGGCCCCCGAGTTCTTCATGCCATTCCGCCAGCTGGGAACCCACTTCCACGCCGGCCTGGAGGGTGTCGCCGCCGCCGACCGGCTGTTCGGCCTCCTCCAGCTTCCCGCGGCCGTTTCGACCCGCGGAGATCGCTCGGCCGAGCTCCGGGCGGTCCCCCATGTTCGCCTGGAGGGGGTTTCCTTCTCGTACCCGGCGCCGGACGGCCGCGACACCACCGGAACTCCGACCCTCCAGGAGATCACCCTGGACCTTCCCCCGGGCCGGCGCATCGCCCTGGTCGGTCCCAGCGGAGCAGGCAAGTCCACCCTTGCCCGCCTGATCCTTCGCTTCGCCGACCCTGGGGCCGGCCGCATCACCGCCGACGGCGTCGATCTCCGGGAGATGCCCGCCGACGCCTGGCGCGCCCGGGTGGCCTGGGTCCCCCAGCGACCGCACATCTTCGCCGGCACCATCGCCGAGAACATCCGTCTCGCCCGGCCGGACGCCCCCGCCGAGGCCGTTCGGGAGGCCGCCCGGGCGGCCCAGGCCGACGAGTATATCGAGGCGTTACCACTGGGCTACGACACCCCCATCGGCGAAGGCGGGCTTCGGCTCTCCGGCGGGCAGGCCCAACGCCTGGCCCTGGCGCGGGCCTTCCTCAAGGATGCTCCCCTCCTGGTCCTGGACGAGATCACATCCCAGCTGGACCCCGATCTCGAGGCCCGGCTGACCCGGGCGACGGCCCGGCTGATGGCCGGACGTTCCGTGCTGACCATCGCCCACCGCCTGGCGACGGTGCGGGAGGCCGACCGTATCGTCGTCCTCCGGAACGGACGGATCGCCGAGTCGGGCAGCCACCGGGAGCTCCTCCGGCTCGGGGGCTTCTACGCTGAGATGCTGGCAGCCGGGGGGAGGCTTCCGTGAGCCCGCTGCGCCGTCTCCTGGCCCTGATCCGGATCCCTCGCGGCCGGATGACCCTGGCGGTCCTCATGGGTTCCGGCACCATCGGCGCCGGTATCGGCCTCATGGGCGCCTCGGCCTTCCTCATCGCCTCCGCCGCGCTCCACCCATCCATCGCGGATCTCCAGGTGGCCATCGTCGGCGTTCGCTTCTTCGGCATCTCCCGGGGGCTCTTCCGCTACATGGAACGGTTGATCTCCCACGACCTGACCTTCCGGATCCTGGCCCGGCTCAGGGTCTGGTTCTACTCCCGTCTCGAGCCCCTCGCGCCGGCCCGCCTGACCCTCACCAGGAGCGGGGACCTCCTTTCCCGGGCCATCTCGGACATCGAGTCCCTGGAGACCCTCTTCATCCGCGTCCTGGGACCCCCCCTTGTGGCTCTTACAGTCACGGCCGGCGCCGCCGGGTTCCTGCTCCGCTACGGTCACTCCATCGCCGCTGTCTTTACGGCCTCCATGCTCGTCGGCGGTCTCGCCGTCCCCCTGCTCCTCCGCCGTCTGACTCGGGGGCTGGGACGGGCCGGCCGACGGGCCGCCTCGGGCCTCCACACGGCCACGGTCGATCTCGTTCAGGGTCTCGAGGACCTCCTGGCCTCCGGGCGGGAGGAGGAAGCCGTCGCCCGGCTCTCCCAGGCCGCCCATGCCGTGGCTGCCGTGGAGCGCCGCGCCAACCGCGTCGCCGCCCTGGACGAGGCGCTGACGGGACTCACGGCTCAGATGTCCGTTCTGGGTCTCCTGGTGATCGGCATCCCCATGGTCCGGACGGGCCGGATCGACGGGGTTTCCCTGACGGTCCTCAGCCTCGTGGCCCTGGCCGCCTTCGAGGCCATCCAGCCGCTGCCGGCCGCTGCCGAGCATCTCGAGGAGCAGCAGGAGGCGGCGCGCAGGCTGTTCGAGATCGTCGACCGCCCCCCCGCCGTCACCGATCCCGCCGAGCCCATCCCGGTGCCCCCGCCACGATCCGGCGTGCCGGTCCTCCTGGCCCTGGACCTGAGCTTCTCCTACCCGGCCGGGGACGAAGACGAGCCGGCTCCACCGCTCGAACCTGCCCTCCGGGGCATCGACCTGGAGCTTTTCCCGGGGCAGCGGCTGGCCCTGGTCGGTCCCAGTGGTGCCGGAAAGTCAACCTTCGTCGCCCTGCTCCTGAAGTTCTGGGAGGGTTGGGAGGGGCGCCTGGAGCTCTTCGGCCACGACATCCGCCACTACCGGGGCGACGCCTTCCGGGCCGCCCTGGGCGTCGTGCCCCAGAAGGCGCACCTCTTCGCCGGCACCGTCCGGGAGAACCTCCTCCTGGCCCGTCCGGACGCCACCGACGACGAGCTCTGGGCAACCCTCCGCATCGCCCGGCTGGCCCGGACCGTCCGGGAGCTCCCCTCTGGGCTCGACACCTGGATCGGCGAGCACGGTTCGGCACTCTCGGGAGGCCAGCGCCAACGACTGGCCATTGCCAGGACACTTCTCCGCGAACCTGCCTTCCTCATCCTCGACGAGCCCACGGCCAACCTCGACCCGGGGACCGAGAACGAGCTCCTGGAGATCCTCGAGGCGGCCACCTCCGGCCGTACCGTCCTCATGGTCACCCACCGTCTCGTCCACATGGAGGGTTTCGACGAGATCGCCGTCCTTGACAGGGGGCGGATCGTCGAGCGGGGCCGGCACCGGGAGCTCCTGGCGGGTGGCGGTCTCTACCGCCACCTCTGGGATCTCCAGCACGGCGGCGTTCTGCTTTGATACACTCTCGTTGACACGATGGAGAACGACTCCGTGAACGAGAACGCACCGTCCCCAGACACCGCGGTTTTCGAAGAAGTGCTTGCGGTCCTGCAGCAGTACCTCTCCGATCTGGTGCCTCCGTTGATGCTGGTCAACGAGGGGGAGGCCCTTCTGCGAGTTCCGCCGGTCCTGCTGAGCATCCAGATTGAACGGTGGGTGGCGGCCCAGTACCGTAGCGGAGAGAACACCCCGGTCTCGGACTATCTCTACCACGTGGCCCGAAAATCCACCAGATCCGGGACCTCCAGATCTTCCCCGAGGAGTCCTTCCTTCCCTTTCAGCGGAATCTGACGCAGGTGCTGGTGGAGCTCTGCCCCGAGGCCGACAGGGAGCAGCTGATCGTCGACCTGGAGCAGCTGAGCGCCGGCCGGAACATCGAGGGAGCCCCGGTCCACGTGGAGCACCGTGGCCCTCCGGTTCACGTGGAGCACCATGGTGCCACGGTCCGGGGTTCGTGGCAGCGGGGGCCGCTTGTACCGGCACCGGCCCCTGCACCCGCTGACCAGGGCGGCGGAACGACCGGCGGCGGCAAGGCGCTGACCGTGGAGCACGTGCAGCGGCTGGAGCTCCTGTTGCAACGCCTGGAAAAGGCGGCAGCCGCCAGACCCGTTCAAGGGGGCAGCAGCGCCGGGACGCCGGCCCAGCAGGCCCCCGTCGTGGCCGAAGCCGTCATCTCAGCCTCGGAAGCCGCCGACAACGCCAAGCAACTCCAGGACTTCCTGGCCACATTCGACGTGCCGGGCCTCCCCTCCTCCCCGGGCGAGCTTCTCGCCGTCCTCGCCCAGCGCCTCCCCGACTGGGCGCCCCCGGCCAGCGAGAAGGGGGAAGCGAGCCCAAGTCCCAGAACCGTCGAGGCCATGCGGAAAGTCGTGGCGACGGCCGGGAGCCCCGCCGAAGCCGGTCAGCGATACCAGCAGCTCGTGGAGATGGCCGCCAAGGAGTTCAACCGGGGTTCCCTGGGGCGCGCCGTGACCCTGCTGGACCTCGCCCAGCGCATGGTCGAAAAGAAGGAAATCGACGAATCATCGGCCAACCGCATGATCGAACGCGGTGAGGAGCTCCTGGATTCCGAACGCCTCAAGGCCTACGCTGCCGCTGAAGAGGCCCACACGCTGCTCCGGAGGGTCATGACCTTCTTCCGGGATCTTTCGCCCCCCGCCCTCCTCACGCGGCTGGAGGCTGCGGACCAGCGGGAGCAGCGGCGGCTGACCCTGTCGCTCCTGAAGGTCCACGGACCGGTGACCCGCTCCGAGGTGTTCAAGCGGCTCGAAAGCTCCATCAAGGAGGGAGGAACCCTCCCCTGGTACTTTGAACGCAACCTGATCCTCCTCCTCCGGGACATTCCCCCCGTTGACGAGGAAGATCTCGACCGTCAGATCGACGCGCTCGTCTGGCTGGCCCGGCCCGGCGGACCCCTGGCCTCGGTGCGGGAGGCACTGACCGCCCTTGGCACCATCCGCCACAAGCGCAGCGAGAGCACGCTGACGGCCACAATCAGCGACCTGGAACGCGCCCTGACCGGAGAGCTGGAGCTCCCCTACAGCCAGGAGGAGATCCAGGGTCTTCTGGACCGGGCCGTGGGCGCCCTGGCCTGCATGCCGTCCCGGGACGCCCGCCGGCGGGTCGTCCGCCACGCCCTGGATCGCAAGGCCCAGTCCGGCCAGGCCATCGAACGCCTGGCGCCGCTGGGCCAGCAGGACCTCGGCGACGACCCCCAGCTCGTGCAGTACCTTCTCGACGCTCTCCTCAACGAGCTCCCCATGAAGGTGTTCGGCAAGGCTGTCTTGACGCCGCGCCGCAGCACTACCATCTCCAGCATCATTCACGCCCTGGCCGGAACGGACCTGCCACAGGTCCGCAAGGCCCTCTCCGAGGTCGCCCAGCGCTTCCCAGGGGAGAGCTTCTCCGCCGAAGCCGAACGGGTCCTCGCCGGCCTGGGCGCCCGCGAGGCATCTGAAGCGGGAAGAACCGCCACCATGGCCGGAGATCTGGCCCTGCTCAGCTTCCCCAACCTCCTCCAGAACATCGCCGACGCCCACCTGACCGGCACCCTAACCCTCTTCGACAGTGAAGGAGCAACGATCGCCACCCTCGCCTTCGCCAACGGGATGATGGCCAGCGCCACGACCGGCCACCTCAAGGGAAAGACCGCCTTCTTCCAGATCCTTCAGGCGCCCGATGCCGCCCGCTTCGTCTTCACCAGGTCCACGCGCCCGAAAACAGCGCCGGCCCCCGAGGGCCTCCGCCCGATCCTGCCGCTCCTGCTCGAGGGCATGCGCCGTCTCGACGAATTCCGCTGCTCCGAGGCCGTCGTGCCGGCAAACGCCAGTTTCCAGACCACCTCCAAGAAGCCCTCGCCGGTTCCCGATGAGAAGGACGAGGCCCTGATGAAGAAGGTCTGGGAGGCCGCTTCCACCGGCCACCCCCCGGTGGATTGCGAGGCCGAGCTCCCGGCCGACTCCTACCGCATCCGCCGCATGTACGAGCACTGGCTCCAGGAGGGCGCTCTGAAACCCATAGAGGGCTCGTAGTTCCCATCCTGCCGGGAAGCCCTTCGCCCACTCATGGCCCACGCCGTCCGCTCCGCCGCCCCGAGCCTCCGGCTGGACAACCCTTCGGACTGGGCGCGCGTCCCACGCGAGAACGCCACCATGGACGGCGCCCCGCCCCTTTCGCAATGAACCCTTATGAACGATCCGGGCTGAGCTCCCCGGCGACCCGCACCGACGATCGCCCTTGCCGGTCTTCGAGGAGGCGCAGGGTCAGCCCGTGGGGCCCGGCCCAGCGCAGCAGCTCCGTGGCCTCGATCAGCTCGTCGGGCGAAGGGTCGGAGCCCAACAGCCCTGCCCAGATGCGCCGGGCGGTCCTGTCCGGAGGCTCGTCCCCGAAGCGCTCCCGGTACTCCAGGCTCCTCGTGATGTTCCAGACCAGGTGCGCCAGTTCGCCCCGGGCCAGCGCCCCCACAACCGAGCGGATCCCCTCCTGGTCCGGCCTTCTCCCCAGGAGAGCGCGGTAGAGCCGCTCCGCATGGGCTTCTGCGTCGCCATCCCCCACGGGCTTCCAGAGCCACGGTGCAGGGCCGCGGTATCCCTCGCAGGAGGTCACCGTGTACGTACGGTTTCGACCAAGCTCCAGGGCTTCCGGAACGCTACAGCTCTCGAAATAGACCCCCAGTGGAAAGCTTTCCAGGGTTCCGGGCGCCACGAACACGGCGTTCCGTCCCAGCCAGTCCGGTGAGGCCCATTCTTCGAACTGGATTGCCAATCCCCGTGGCGCTAAAACCATGGAACTCCCGGGCAGTCCGAGGTAGAACTCCAGCTGGAAGATGGTGGCGTAGCCATGGCTCGTGGCCATCAGTGCACCGTCCCCGGCCGCGGCGAGCATCGACTGCACACGGGTGGCAAGACGCCCGTTCTCCTCGGCCAGCCACTGGATCCTGTGGCCAATGTAGCCGTCCCGGTTGCCCCCGCCCCGGCTCAGCACCAGCGCGCCCACGCCCGCGATGAGGACCAACTGGGCCGCCAGGGCCCTCCAGACGAGGCGCCGCCGGTCCGGCTCCAGTTGACGCAATCCCAACGCCACCATTCCACAGGCCGCCGGCAGGGCCACACCCGTCCAGTATGGGTGGACCGGCCCGAAGGGGCTCCAGAGCAGGAACTCCAGGAATGGGACCACCGTCGCCGCCGCCATGGCCGCCAGTCCGGGCCGTTCGCAGCAGACCCCGGGACGGACGAAGAGCCAGAGTGCCCACATCACCAGCGCCACCAGCACGGGTGACCACACAACCGCCTGAGTCAGGAAGAAATGAACGAGGCTGTTGTTCAGGAACAGCTCGTGGACATCCTCCCCGCCATGAACGGTGACCCTGAGCTACAGGGGGGCGCCAAGCCTCAGGGCGAACCACACGAGGTACGTGCCCGCCACCGCAACTCCACCGGCAGACCAGGCGATCAACGCCTTCAATCGTGACCTTCGCCCGCTGGCGATCATCACCCAGGCCAAACCGAGGCCGGTCAGGACCGCCGTGTACTTGGCGAGGAATGCCAGCCCGAGAAGTGCTCCCGAAAGGGCCCAGAATGCCGGCCGATCACGTCGCCACGCCGTCACGGCCGCTGCGAGACTGCAGGCAGCCAGCGCCACCAGCAAGACGTCCGGTGCCGCCATGAACCCGTAGAGCCAGCTCAGGGGCACCAGGAGGAAGAGCCCAACCGCGTACCACGCGCAGCGGACTCCACCGAGTTCCCGTCCCAGGTGGAACAGTCCGAGGATACCGACAGAGGCCACCAGGAGAACCCCCAGGCGAACCGCCACCACACGGTCTCCGAGAACTCCCGTGGATGCCGCCACCACCCAGCCCACAAGGGGAGGGTTGGTCAGATATCCCCAGTCCAGGTGCTTGGCATACAGCCAGTAGAGGGATTCGTCACCGGAGAGCTCAGCGATGCCCAGGAGCGGCAGGTGGATGAGGAAGAAGAGACTTGCAGCCCAGACGGCTGGCCGATCCTCCCATCTCAGTCCCCGAAGCGCCATGACGTTGCAAGGGCGACGGATTCCCGTCCGATGACTGCCTCATCGGTGAAACCGATGTCCCCGCCGTTTGAGAAGTGCTCGAAACGCAGCCCCACGGCCAGGGGATGCTTGCCACCGGCAAAACGCCACCGGAAGCCCGCCATGAGAAGAAAGTTCCAGCGGGATCCGTCCTGAAGGAGGTCCCGGCTCAGCCAGGTCAATCCGACGCCACCTTCGAACTCGAGCCCCCTCCAGAGTCGGCACCGCCATACGGGCATGACGCCCGCCATCCCGTGGTCCATGTCGGTGGTCTTGGGGTAGGTCCCGTCCCAGTCCGGCGGGAACTGATCGTCCCCCAGGTCAATGGTGCCCCACACGCGTTCGGCGCGGAGCTCGAACCCAAAGCCCTTCCACCCCCGGGGAGAGATCACCAGGCCCAGGGCTCCATTTCGGTAGCCGTGGTATTCCTGTTTCGAAAAGAGGTGGAAGTCCTGACCGAGCTGACCGACGAGCTCCAGCGAAGCAGCTCCGACGTCCGGTGTGGCTACCAAGAAAAGAGCGGCTGAAAGTGCCAGCCACGCCATCCTCTTTACTCCCCATTATGGGAAGATCATATCAGGATTCTCTCGTGATAGCAGCAGCAAGATGGCCAGCAGGTATTGCCGGCTAGGACTCCCGCTGGCAGTAGCTCATGGCCTCGCGGGCCTCGCGACGAACGATGTAGGCGCGGTCCCACTCGTTGCTGCCGTCCTTGCCCAGCACCTTCTGGAGGACCATGTATGCCCATTCGCAGCGCTCGGCAGTCAGGTGGCCGTAACGCGCCAGCTTGCCCAGGCTGCGAACGGCCTTGGAGCGGATTCCCGGGTTGGAATCCCCCAGGTTGAGGCGCAGGGCCTCGGTAATGGCTGAGATCTCCTCTTCCGTATAACCCCCGGGTGGAATGGACTCCGACATCCTGCCGACGGTCCGTGTGGCCGAATCCCGGAGAACGCGCTCCGGCGCCCGGGTGGCCTCGAGCACCACGGGAAGCGCCTTGTGCACTTTGGGCGAACGGATGTGGCCCAGGGCGTAGAGCAAGAAGGAGCGGCGATCCGGGTCGTCCGTCTCGGCGTAGGCCTCCAGTAGTGGGTCGATCGCATCGGCGCCGAGGCGTCCCAGGGCGTTGGCGATGACGATCTGGGCCTTGACGTCGCTGTCGTCCAGGCTCTCGAGCAACCTGGGAATGACCCAGTCGCCGAAGCCAACCACGAGGTTGATGGCCTCGTCCAGGCAGGGCTTGAGATCGGGGCGATCCAGAGGATCGATGTAGAAGAGGGCGATCAGCGCCCCGAAGAGTGGCCGAGCCTCCTTGGTGCCAAGCTCGTCGATCTTCTCTTTGATGGTGTCGAGCCCGCAGCGGACCTTCTCCCGGTCCTCACTGAGCAGCATCTCCTCGAGCTCTTCGATGTTGCCGATATGCTCCATCCCGACCTCCTCGTCCACATCACGACGGTTCTCAGCACGCCGCCACTCGGGTGACTCCATGAAGATAACCCGAAAGCGTCCGAAGGTCCAACAGCCTCTTGAGCATATGAACGGACACCCCGATGGCCGCTCAACTATTCAGCATGTGAACGGCCTTCCCCAGGGCAGCTTCGGCCGCCTCCTGGAGGGCCTCGGAGATGGTCGGGTGGGGGTGGATCGTGGCCGCCAGGTCCTCGACGAAGGCGTCCATCTCCAGGGCCAGGGTCGCCTCGCCCACCAGCTCGGAGACGCCCGGTCCCACAGCCGTCACGCCCAGGAGCCGCCCGTCCGCCGCGTCGCCGACGACCTTGATGAACCCCTCGCCCGCGCCCAGGGTCATGGCCCGCCCGGAAGCACGCATGGCGAAGGTTCCCGTCAGGACCTCCCGACCCTGCTCCCGCGCCTGGGCCTCGGTCAGGCCGGCCCAGGCGATCTCCGGATCCGTGTACACCACGGCGGGCACCACGCTGTCGAAGGCCGCCGGGCGGCCGGCGATGACTTCGGCGGCCACCTTGGCCTCCTGGTAGGCCTTGTGGGCCAGCAGGACGCCGCCGGCCGCGTCACCGATGGCGAAGATCCCAGGGACGCTGGTCTCCTGGCGCTCGTTGGTGACGACGAAGCCCCGCTCGTCCAGCTTCACGCCGGCCGTTTCCAAACCGAGGCCGGCCGTGTTGGGCACGCGGCCGATGGAGACGAGAACCTTCTCCGCCTCGAGCCGGACCTCCCCGCCGTCCGCGGCCTGGGCCACGACCACGGCCGGATCGCCGGGTTCCAGTCCCGTCACCCGGTGCCCCAGATGGAGCGTGATGCCCAGCTGCTTGAGCCGGCGTTTCATGGCCGCGGCCACCTCGGGCTCGAGCCCGGGGAAGAGCTCGGGCAGCATCTCGACCACCGTCACGCGGCTCCCCAGCTTGGCGTAGACCATCCCCAGCTCCAGGCCGATGTAGCCCGCACCGATGACCGTCAGTGTCTCCGGCACGGCTTCCAGCGACAGCGCCTCACGGGCGCCGATGACGCTCTCGCCGTCCCGCGCCATCCCCGGGATGTCCATGGGGGAGGAACCCGTGGCGATGACGGCCTGCTCGAACTCCACTTCGACCCGCTCCTCGCCCGTGTCCACGGCCAGGCTCCGGTCCGAGAGGAACACCGCCTCGCCGCGCAGCACCTCGGCGCCGTTCTTCTCGCAGAGGAAGGACACACCGCCGGTCAGCCTCCGGACGATCCCGTCTTTCCACTTCACGAGCTTGCCCATGTCCACGTCGATCCCGGCCGTGCTCAAACCCATGGCCTTGGCGTGCTCGGCCGCGTGCTTGATCTCGGCGGCGTGGATCAGGGCCTTGGAGGGGATGCACCCCTCGTTGAGGCAGACGCCGCCGAGCCGCTCCCGGCGCTCCACCAGCAGCACGTCCTTGCCCAGCTGCGCCAGCCGGATGGCCGCCACGTACCCGCCGGGACCACCGCCGATCACCACCACCTGACATCCCCTGGAAACGGAACCGACAACCATGGATACCTCCTCCAACGGCCACCCGAGATCCCCGGCCGGCCGAACGCCGATCTTACACGACCGAGCAGGACACGCCACCTTCCGGGGGGACGCGGACGGCAGGGTTTGGAACGGGGGGGACCGGGGCGATCTGGCCATACCCAGGGAGGGCGACCACAGGGATCGCGCCAGCCGCAGGGAACTCACCACCACGATCGGGAGATCGCCGATGGAGGAGCGGGCCGGAAACCGTCTTGGCGATTCAACCCGCGTTGTTCTTCAGCCTGTTGCTGCAGGGCGCGACGCACCGCGGCTCGTGGCGCTTTCTCGATTCGCTCGCTCGACGGGCCGCAAGCATTTCCCCGCCCGCCCACTCTGCGAAACCACGACCATCCACGCCGCCTCGTCCCTTCCGCCACGAACCTCCAGGGATGTTTCGGGTCGACTCCCTACGGGCTTCCCCTCCGCTCCGCGGCCCTGGCGTGGGCCTCGAGCCCCTCGAGGCGGGCGAGGGCGGCGGCGTCGGCGGCGAGCCCGGCGGGGTCGTCGAGCTGGAGCCAGGTGCGCAGCGCGAGGAAGTGGTGCACGGAGAGGCCGCCGGTGTGGCGGGCGGCGCCGCCGGTGGGGAGGGTGTGGTTGGGGCCGGCGCCGTAGTCGCCCATCACCTCGGCGGAGCCGGGTCCGATGAACAGCGCCCCGTAGCGCTGCAGACGCCGGGCCGCCTGCTCCGCGTCGCACACCAGGAGCTGGAGGTGCTCGGGCGCGAGCCGGTCGCAGACGCCGATGGCGGTGTCGAGATCCGGGCAGAGGACCGTGAACCCGTTGCCGAGGGCGGCGCGGGCGGTCCCGGAGGTGGGGAGGTCGCGGAGCTGGCGCTCGAGCTCGCGTTCCACAGTGTCCGCGAGCTCCGAGGAGGTGGTGACCAGCACCGGGACGGCGTCGGGGTCGTGCTCGGCCTGGGCGAGGAGGTCGGCGGCCACGAGGCTCGCGTCGGCGGCGCCGTCGGCCAGCACCACCAGCTCCGAGGGGCCGGCCAGGAGGTCGATCCCGACCTGCCCGGAGACCAGCTGCTTGGCCGCGGTCACCCACCGGTTGCCGGGGCCCACCACCACGTCGCACGGCGGCACCGGGCCGGCGCCGAAGGCCAGGGCGGCGACGGCGTGGGCGCCGCCCGCGGCAAGCAGTGCGTCGGCTCCGGCCACGGCGGCGGCGGCCAGGGTCACCGGGGCGGGCCGCGGCGAGGCCACCCACACCTCGGCGACGCCGGCGGCGCGCGCGGTGACGGCGGTCATGAGCACCGACGAGGGGAGGGGGTGGCGCCCGCCTGGGGCATAGCAGCCGGCACGGTGCACGGGGATGGCACGGTGGCCGGCGCGGCCGCCGGGCACCGCGACCGTCAGGTCGGCCAGGGCGCGCCGCTGCGCCTGGGCGAAATCCCGGATGCGCCCCGCGGTGCGCTCGAGCAGCTCGCGGTCCGCCGCCGGGAGGCCCTCGAGGGCGGCCTTGAGCCCGGGCCGCTCGACGATCAGCCGGCCGCCGGGCGGCGTCTCGCCGAAGCGGGCGGCGAAGCGCTCGACCGCCGGCCAGCCCTCCTGACGAACGGCCTCGACGATCCGCGAAGCCTCGGCCAGTGTGTCCGGGTCCACGGGCCGCCGGTCGAGGGCGGCGACCCCTTCGGGTGTGATCCTGCGGAGCAAGGTGTCGGACATTGTGCACCTCCGTGTGGGCATCACGAGCCGGGCGTGGGTTCGGCCGGTGGCGGAGCCTTCCTCCGGCTGCCGTCCCGCCGCCGAACCTCGAGCATCCGGCGGTCCAGCTCGCGTTCCGCCGCCTCGAGCGGCACCCCGGCGGCCGCGAGCCGGACGAGCGTGAAGTAGAGAAGGTCCGCGGCCTCCCACGCCACCTCCTCCGCTGTCTCGGCCTCGGCAAGCTCCCGGGCCTCCTCGGCGAGCTTGGCGGCGAGGAGCCCGGGCTCGGCCAGCAGCCGGGCGGTGTAGGAGCCCGGCGGCGGGTCGGCGGCGATGGCCCGGAGCCGTCGCTCGAGCCGCCCGAGGCCGTCATCCTCCCCCCAGCAGGTGCGCGTTCCGGTGTGGCAGAACCCGCTTCCCCGCTGGCGCACGACAAAGCGCAGCGCGTCGCGGTCGCAGTCCAGGTCGATGCGGATGAGCTCCTGGGTGGCGCCGGAGGTGGTCCCCTTGACCCAGAGGCCGCGCGAGCGCGAGCGGTAGACCCCCGCCCGGCGCTCCACCGCCTCCCGCAGGCTCTCGGGCGACGACCAGGCGAGCCCGAGCGCCACCCCGCGCTCGTCGCACACCACGGTGGGCCAGAGGCCGTCCGGCCGGTCCGAGACCAGGGGGGCGGCGACGGCGTCGGCAAGGTGGAGCCGGCCGGTGTAGAGCGCCATGCCGACCTGGGCGTCGGCGCCCATCCGGTCGAGGGCGGCGACCTCTCCGGGGGTGGTGATGCCGCCGGCGGCGGTGACCGGAACGTCACCCGCGGCGGCCGCCACCGCCTCGACGGCGCCGAGATCGATGCCGCCGAGCCGCCCCTCGCGCTCGACGAAGGTGACGAGGAAGCCGCCGACGTACGGCGCGAGCTCCAGGATGCGGTCGAGCACCGAGGCGCCGGTCCGGCGCCGCCACCCCTCCACCACGAGCTCGCCGGCGACGCCGTCCACCGCCGCCATCACCCGCTCGCGGGGCAACCGGGACAGCACGTCGGGGCGGGCTGCCGTTCCGAGGATCACGCGGCGGGCCCCGCGGTCCAGCCACTCGAGGGCCGCATCGGCGGAGCGGATCCCTCCCCCCACGCGGCACGGGTACCGCCGCACCAGCTCCCCCACCACATCCGCGTTGGAGCCGCGGCCCAGCGCGGCGTCGAGGTCGATGACGGCGAGCTCGCCGGCGACGGCGAACCGCTCCGCGACGGCCAGCGGGTCGCCGGCGTCGAGCGCCTTCTCGCGGCCGCCGACGAGTTGCACCGCACGGCCATCCATGATGTCGATGGACGGGACGATCATGACCGCACCTCCACGCCGAGCGCGGCAAGCTCGGCCTTCAGCCTCGCGACCGTGGTGTCGCGATCGTGGAAGATGGAGGCCGCCAGCACCGCGTCGGCACCCGCGGCCAGCGCCTCCGCCATGTGGCGGGGAGCGTCGGCGCCTCCCGACGCGATGACGGGGACGGTGACGGACGCCGACACCGCGGCCAGGAGCTCCAGGTCGTAGCCGGAGCGCGTGCCGTCGCGGTCCCAGCTGGTGAGCAGGATCTCGCCCGCGCCGCGGGCCACCGCCTCGCGGGCCCAGTCCACGGCGTCGAGCCCCGTGCGTTCGCGGCCCGAGCGGATCACCACTTCCCAGCCGCCGTCTCGGCGGGCGGCGTCCAGCGCCAGCACGGTGCACTGCCGCCCGAACCGGCCGGCGAGCCGGTCGAGCAGCCGGGCGTTGCCGACCGCAGCGGTGTTCACCGCGACCTTGTCCGCACCGGCGTCGAGCAGCGCGCCCGCGTCCTCCACGGACCGAACGCCACCACCCACGGTGAGCGGGATCGGCAGCACCTCCCGCACCCCCCGCACGACGTCGAGCCGGTGGCCGCGCCCCTCGGGGGTGGCCGAGACGTCGAGCACCACCAGCTCGTCGGCGCCCTGGGCGGCGTAGGCAGCGGCGAGCTCCACCGGGTCGCCGGCATCGCGCAGCCCCTGGAAGCGGACGCCCTTGACCACCCGTCCCCCGTCCACGTCGAGGCAGGGGATGACCCGCGGCAGGAGGCCCGAGGCGCGGGACGCGGAGGAGCGTGGACGGCCAGCTGCGGGCCTCCCCGGCGATACCCCAGGAGCCTTCGTCGGGGCGGGGCCTACCCCCGCCGCGGAGGCCGTTACGGGCTCGCGCTCCGGCCGGGTGGAGGTCACGGAGACCGGTCCGGTTTCGAGCCAGCGGCGGAGCAGGGCCTCGCCCCAGGCGCCGGACAGCTCGGGGTGGAACTGGCAGCCCAGCACCGCTCCCCGCTCCAGCGCGGCGACGAACGGCTCCCCGTGGCGGAAGGTGGCGCCCGCCCATCCCCGGGGCGCGGCGTCGAGGGCGTACGAGTTGGCGAAGTAGGCGGCGCCGTCCTCGAGCAGGCGGCAGCCGGGGCCGGCGCCGACCCGGTTCCAGCCGAGCTGGGGAACGCGGACCCCGGCCGGCAGCCGCCGCACCGTGCCCACCACCACCCCGAGCCCGGCGACCCCGGGCGCCTCCTCGCTCGCCTCGGCGAGGAGCTGCAGCCCGAGGCAGACGGCGAGGGTCCGCCGGCCGGCGGCGATGCGGCGGCGCAGAGCCTCGCCCAGCGGCGAGGGAACGAGGCGCGAGGCCACCGCGCCGAACGAGCCCACGCCGGGGAGCACAACCCGTGCCGCGCGCTCCACCGCGAGCGGATCCTCGGTGACCTCCGTGGCGGCTCCGAGGCGGGCGAACGCCGCGCGCACCGAGGCGAGGTTGGCGGTGCCCGTGCGAACGATCAGGACCTCGGCGCTCATCCCAGCACCCCCTTGGTCGAGGGCACCTCGCCGGACCCGTTGAGGGAGACGGCCTGCTTGAGCGCCAGGGCCACCGCCTTGAATGCCGCCTCGGCGCGGTGGTGGTCGTTGGCGCCGCGGATCACGTCCACGTGCAGCGCCATCCGGCCGGACACCGCCAGCGAGGTCAGCACGTGGGTGACGTTCTCGGCGGCGAGGGCGCCGATGGCCGGCCGCTCCAGCGCGAGCCGGACCTCGGGCCACGGCCGCCCGGAGAGGTCCACCACCGCCCGCGCCAGCGCCTCGTCGAGGGGGGCGAACGCCCAGCCGAACCGCGCGATCCCGCGCCGTTCGCCCAGCGCCCGGTCGAGGGCCGTTCCCAGCGCCAGGGCGCAGTCCTCGGCGGTGTGGTGGTCGTCCACCTCGAGGTCGCCGCGGCAGGTGAGCTCGAGGTCCCAGCCGGCGTGGCGGGCGAGGGCGGTGAGCAGGTGGTCGAGGAAGCCGATCCCGGTCTCCACCTCGGCGCGGCCGGAGCCGTCAAGGTCGAGGAGCAGGCGAATATCGGTCTCTGTGGTGGTTCGCTCCACGGTGGCACGTCGGGTCATGGCAACACCTCCATCAGGTGGTCGAGAGAGGAAAGCACGCGGGCGGCGCCGGACCGCAGCAGGACATCGCTCCAGCGCACACCGTCCTCCCCCGGCGGCACGACGCCCAGCGGCACTACCCCCGCAGCGCGGGCGGCGCGGACGTCGTCCGGAGTGTCACCCACGAGCCATGCACGCCGGACGCCAAGCCGGTCGAGGGCGAGCCGAACGGGGTCGGGGGCGGGCTTGCCGGGGCCATCCTCCATGCTCACCAGTGCCGAAACCGTGTCAGCAAGCCCGAACCGCTCGAGGAACGCCTCGGCGTCGGCGCGGGGGCGGCCGGTGACGATGGCGAGGGGCAGCCGCCGGGCCAGGGCCGGGAGCGTCTCGGGGCTGGGAACGAGAACCTCCCGCTCCTTGAGGCCGGGCCGCCCGGGCCCGACCCGCTCCCAGTCCCCGAGCACCCCCGCCACCCACCCCACGT
>CAZXNA010000014.1:0-39705 GCA_964641295.1 uncultured Thermoanaerobaculia bacterium | reverse complement strand
CGGTCCCCGCCGGGGCCCTCCCCCTGCGGCCGCCCGAGGGCAGCTACACGGTGGAGGGCGCCGGGCCAGCGGGCGGCACCGCCTCACGGAACGTCACGGTGAAGGCCGGGCAGCGGGCCGTCGTCTCGCTCGGCCAGGGGGAGCAGGGCGGCTAGGAACGGGCCTCGCGCCGGCTCCGCCCGGTCGCCGGCCTCACGAACCCGGAGCACACTCCATGGGAACGGGGATGGCGTCGCCGAAGACTTCCTCCACGGGACGCACGGGCAGGTCATCCGGCACCTCGATCTCCATCAGCAGCATGGCCTGGCCATGGGTCTTTCCCTGGGCGTCCGTCTTGAGGCTTGCCGTTCCACCGCCGCCCAGGGAATCGTGAAGGATGAAGTTGAGGGCCCGCAGATTGGGAACCTCGTGGCGGGTCACACCGCCCTTGCAGATGCGGCTGAAGTGCCGGGCGACCCGTTCCTCACTCAGCTCGTCCAGGAGGATCTCGTAGACCTCGTCGTTGTCGGCGATGATGCCCACGTTGGAGTCGTCACCCTTGTCCCCGGAGCGGGCGTGGGCGATCTGTGCCAGATGGATCCGCTTCATGAATCACTCCCCCTGGGGCTCGTGGGCCCCCTCGTCCACCTTGGCCCTGACCGGAGCCGGCGGGGAGGGAACCTTGCGTCCCATCTCCACCTTGGCCCTCAACCGAAGCCACTCCCACTCCACGTTTCGCCGAATGTCTTCGATCTGATTATCGTCGAGGTGCCGGAAGCGTCCCTGGAGCTTGAGGTATTCCGTCACGTCGGTGAAGGCCGGCTCGTGGTTGATGGTGTAGTGGACGCCGTCCTCGACCTCGTAAAGGGGGAAAACCCCCGTCTCGACGGCCAGACGGGCGATCTTGACGGAGTTGCGCTCCTCGGACTTGTGGCCGGCCGGGCAGGAGATCCACAGGTGGATGAACTTGGCCCCCCGGATGGACTGGGCCTTCTTCATCTTCCGCACGAAATCTTCGGGATAGGCGATGGAAGCCGTCGCCGTGTAGGGGATGCGGTGCTCCACCATGATCTCGACCATGTTCTTCTTGGGCTCGGCCTTGGGTGTGTGGGCCGGGGTCGTCGTCGTCCAGGCGCCGTAGGGTGTGGCCGAGGAGCGCTGGATCCCCGTGTTCATGTACGCCTCGTTGTCGTAGCAGACGTAGATGATGTCATCGTTCCGCTCCACGGTGCCCGAGAGCGACTGGAACCCGATGTCGAAGGTCCCGCCGTCGCCGGCCCACGCCAGGACGGTGATGTCGTCCTTGCCCTGGACGTCCAGGGCCGCCTTGATGCCCGAGGCCGAGATGGCCGCCGTCTCGAAGGCCACCTGGAGGACGGGAACTTCCAGCGCGCCGTAGGGATAGGGACCGTTGATGACCGCCCAGCAACAGGCCGGGATGACCACCATGGTCTTGGGGCCCAGGGCCTTGAGGGCCAGGCGCATGCCCAGGGCCGCTCCACAGCCGGGGCAGGCCAGGTGTCCGGAACGCATGATCTCCCCCTCGGGGAGGTGAAGGTTTCGGGGATCGTAGGTCTTGAGGTCTACTGCCATGCCACCCTCCTCCTCACGCCATGACCACGGCGGCGCGCGCCGGGTCCTTCGCCGACAGGACGTTCCACCAGGTGACCGGATCGGTGATTCGTCCTTCCCAGACGCCCCGCATCATGCCCTCGATGTCGTCGGGCCGGATGTCCCGCCCGCCCAGACCGGCGATGAAGCCGTACAGGGGCGGACGTTCGGCGTCGGGCAGGTTGTATAGGGCCGACTTGATCTCCTGGAGGAAGATCCCGTGGTGCCCGAAGGAACAGTTCCGGTCGAGAACGACGACCTTCTTCCGTCCGGCGAGAATCCCCCGCAGGAGCTCCGAAGGGAATGGACGGAAGACCCGAAGTCTCAGCAGCCCCGCCGGGACGCCCTCCTCCCGAAGCGCATCGATGACGATACGGGCCGTCGATGCTGCCGTGGCCGCCGTCACGAAGACGAGCTCGGCGCCCTCCATGCGGTACTCCTCCACCAGGCCGTAGGGCCTTCCTGTCAGCTCCCCCCACTCCGCACCCACCTTCTCCCAAAGACCCAGCGCCACGTCGTGTGCCAGATCCATCTTCCGCCGGAACTCCATGTACCGGTCGGGAAAGACCAGGTTGCCCAGGGCCGCCGGGCGCTCGAGATCCATTTTCTGGGGCAGGTCGAGGGGCGGGAGGAATCCGTCCACCATGGACTGTTCCGGCACCTCCACGTCCTCGTAGGTGTGGGAGAGGAAGAAGGCGTCGAGGATGACCATGGTCGGCAGAAACACCTGCTCGGATACCTTGTAGGCCTGGATGACCGAGTCGACGACCTCCTGGGAGGACTGGCAGTAGACCTGCATCCACCCCGTATCGCGCTGGGAAAGTGAATCGTTCTGATCGGTCCAGATGGACCAGCCGGGCGCCATGGCCCGGTTGACGTTGGCCAGTACGATGGGCAGGCGGGCGCCCGCGGCCCAGTGGATCAGCTCGTGCATCAGCGCCAGCCCCTGGGCCGAGGTGGCCGTGAAGACGCGCGCACCGGCCGAGGAGGCCGAAATGCAACCCGCCAGGGCCGAGTGCTCGGATTCGACCTTGATGAACTTGGCGTCGAGCCTGCCCTCGGACACCATGTCGGCCAGCTCCTCGATGATCGAGGTCTGGGGGGTGATTGGGTAAGCCGAAATGACCTGGGCACGCGCCAGCCGCACCCCGTGGGCCACCGCTCCGTTCCCCTTGATCACCATTCTCATGACGTCACCTCCACCAGGCTCAGGGCATCCCGCGGGCACTCCTCCACGCAGATGCCGCACCCCTTGCAATGCTCCGTGTCGATCTCGAACCCGAAGGCGTTCTGCCGCCGGTGGATGGCCACGTCCGGACAGAAGTAGAGGCAGTTGCAGCACTCGTTGCAGGTCCCGCAAACGAGGCAGCGGCGCGCCTCGGCCACGGCCTCCTCCTCGGTGAAGCCGTCCACGACCTCGGCGAAGGAGCGCTTCCTCTGCTCCGGGGAAAGCTCCCGGATCTCCGGCCGGGGCACCTCGGTGAAGTAGGCCGGGTTGAGCTGCTCCACGTGGACCGTTTTCCCGATGTTGACGGGCCGCGACCAGAGGGCCTGGACCGGGGGCGCCGCCTCGGGCAGCTCCCCTCCGGCCAGCCAGGCGTCCACAACGGCGGCGACACGGCGGCCCTCACCGACCGCGGCGGTCACGGTGCCCTCGCCGAAGGCGGCGTCGCCGGCGGCGAACACCCCCTCCACCGGCGTGGCGAAGCGGGAATCCGCCGCGATGCGCCAGCCATCGCGCGCGGTCTCGGGAAGGAACTCCAGGTCGGCACTCTCGCCGATGGCGGTGACGATCCCCTCCACAGGGATCTCGAACTCCGATCCCTCCACGGGGATGGGCCGGCGGCGGCCCGACTCGTCCGGCTCGCCCAGGCGCATCTTGAGGCACTCGAGGGCCGTCACGCGATCGCCGTCCACAACGACCTTGGACGGAGCGGTCAGGAAGTGGAACTCGATCCCCTCGGCCACGGCCTCGTCGACCTCGGAGGGAATGGCCGGCATCTCCATGCGCGACCGCCGGTAGACGACGATGGGCTCGACGCCGAGGCGGAGCAGGGAGCGCGCCACGTCCATTGCCGTGTTCCCTCCGCCTACGACGGCCAGGCGCCCGGGCAGTTCGGGACGCTCCCCGAGCAGAATGCGCTCCAGCAAGTGGACACCGTTGTAGACGCGGGGGTGGTCCTCCCCAGGAACTCCCAGGGGACGCGAGCGGTGGAAGCCGACGGCGGCTATGACCGCATCGAAGCGCTCCCGGAGCTCGTCAAGGGTGAGGTCGCGACCCACGCGGACCCCGGCCGTGAACGTGACACCGGTTTGCCGCACGAGTTCCAGCTCGCGGTCCAGGATCTCCTTGGGCAGCCGGTAGTCCGGGATGCCGGTTCTTAGGTAGCCACCGGGGGCCGGCTTATCATCGAAGACCTCCACCTCGTGCCCGGCCAGGGCCAGGTTGTAGGCGGCGGCAATGCCAGCCGGCCCGGCGCCGACGATGGCGACGCGCTTGCCGGTCGCCGGCTTTCTCGGCGGCAGGAAGGCCGGGTCGAAAGAGCGATCGCCGAGGAAGCGCTCCATGGTGTGGATGGCGATGGCCCCACCGAAGGCGTTCCGGTTGCACTCGCTCTCGCAGGGATGGGGGCAGACTCGCCCCAGGGTCGCCGGCAGGGGGTTCCCCGACCGCCACAGGCGCGCCGCTTCGTCGATCTGGCCGCGGGCCACAAGGTCCATGGCCTTGGAGATGTCGTTCCCCGCCGGACAGAGGTGGGAGCACGCCGGCAGCTTGTCATCGTAGGACGGCTGTACGTACTTCCAGGTGCCGGTCTTGATCAGGGTCGTCGGGTTGTCGGAGTAGGAGGTCAGGGGAAGGTCTTCCAGGATCTTGGGGTTGAGCTCGACCATGGTCACACCCCCACCCCTGCGGCGCCCAGGACCGTGACGGACCGTGCGGCCTCCCGGGCCGCCGCCACGTTGGCCTCGGGTTTCACGGGCACCGTGGCGTCGATCGCCTCGGCGATGTGCTCCAGGCCCACGAGACCGGTGACGGTCGAAAAGGCTCCCAGGATCGCCGTGTTGACGATGGGCGCCGTGATGGAGCCCAGGCGATGTTGCACGGCGATGTGGGCCGCGTCGACCGTCGCCACCCGGTAGGAGCCGAGATGGGCGAACTCCTCCGGCGGATGGGAGGAGTTGATCAGGATCCACCCCTCCTCCTTGAGCCCCTGGGTGACGTCCACCAGCTTCTGGAGGATCAAACTCTGGTCGAGGACGATCAACCCGTCCGGTTCATAGATCTCCGTCCGAACGCGGATCGGCTCGTCGTCCAGGCGGACGAAGGCCGCCACGGGAGCGCCGCGGCGCTCCGAGCCGAAGGACGGGAAAGCCTGAACGTGCATACCCTCGCGAAAAGCCGCTTCGGCCAGGATCTGGGATGCAATCACCGCCCCCTGTCCCCCGCGGCCATGGATGCGAATCTCAATCATCCGCACCTCCCTTCGTCCCCTCAATTTATGTGAATCCCTTCACGAAGGCAAGAATCCATTACCGCCTTCGGGCGGTAATGGATTCTTCACACACTCCGGTAGCCGGAGGTGTCAGCCCATGGACCTTTTAGGGATGCCGCCGCCAGAGGAGCGCCACGCCGATCAGTGCGAGGAAGCCAACGAAGATCACGAGGCCACTTCCCGCGACGACCGGGATGGGGCGCGCCGGCGTCGGGGGCGGCGTCGGGGTGCCCGGGGGCGCACCGCCGCACGAGCAGCTGCCCGGCTCGAGTTCGATCACCGAGATGAATCCCGGCGAGTTGAACTCCCGTGACCAGATCACGGTGAGGGGCGCAAAGTTGATCGAATCGCACTCCAGCCCCTCGTCGCGTGCACCGCCGGGCGAGGCGAACTGATCGATGAAGCTGCCGTCGCTCTTCTTGACACGTACGATCTGCTGGGCACCGTTCCTTCCAAGGTACAGTTGGTCTCCGACGCCGGCGAACACCCCACTGATCAAACCGAGGTCGGCGCCGGCGGCGTCCTTGGGTGTGATGGCACCCAGGAACGTCCCGTCGGCCGCGTGGTGCTCGATGGTCGTGCTGACGTCGCCGCTGACCCACAGGGAGTCATCTGTGCCGTCGTAGGCCAGACCGTCCCGGTAGGAACCCACGCTGTTGGTTGAGCTCGCGAACCGGAACGTGGCCGTCCCCGTGACGGGATCGATGGTGTAGACGTCCACCGGGTTCGACCCGTGGAGCACCGCCCAAAACACGCCACGTCCGTTGTCCCAGGAGATCTCGTCGAACTGGTTGCCCACGTCGATGGTATCGAGCAGGTTCCCATCCTTGTCCATCTTGTACAGGTTGTTGAACCCCGACAGCGTGTAGAACACATTGCCATCGCAGTCGACTCCAACACTGACGCCCGAGCCAGCCACCGGCAGGTTCACATTCTGGATAAGGTCGCCAGGTGCCGCAACACCCCACGCCGCGGCCATCAACGCGATCACCCCAACAGCCAGGATCCTTCTCATTACTACCTCCCCTTTGAGACTTCGCACCTGCTCCAACATCACAGCCCCAACGATCCTCTCGGCCATTACCGCAGGAGCTTCCCGTACTCGACACCTAGACCACTGAATTACTTTTTGGAGATTAGATCATTTTCACAAATTTTGCAAAATAGTATTACTGGGAGTCCGTTCGCCCCCCCTCGCGGGGAACCACCCCATCCATCCTCACGATGACCAGGGGCGGTGTTCTCGGGGCGGGGAAGGCGGGCTGTCCGAGAAACCGGAGCTTCATCCTCCAGCCCGGGATGCCTCCAGGTCTCTCCTTCCGGGGCGCGACGTGGCATACTTGGAAGGGGTCATGAACGGTGCCCACGGAGCAGGGGGGCATCTCGGTTTCCGGCCGGGCGCTGATTGTGTCGCTGCCGAAGGGGAGGGCAGGAGATGAGTGAGATCCGAATCGAATCGTTTTCCAACCTGGAGGGACCCGTCGAGACCTTTCTCGGAATCCCCAGGGCCATCGAGGGGTTGACGGACAACCAGGCCCGGGCCGAAGCGGCCGGCACGCGGGCCCTGCTGGACCCCGCCAACACTTACTATCGGAACGCGTCGAGCCGTTCCTTCCTGGCCTACCGGGACGACCGTCCCGTCGGTCGCCTCACGGCATTCCACAACGAACTTCTCGTGGAGAAGGAGGGGCCCTACGGTCTCATCGGCCATTTCGCCTGCAAGGACGACGTGGAAGCCGCCCGCGCCCTCATGGATGCGGCGGGCCGTTGGTTGGCCGAGGGGGGCCTCAAGTGGATGCGCGGTCCCATGGCGGGAGACATCTGGCACCGCTGGCGCTTCATGGTCCGCGGCTTTGACACGACCCCCTTCCCCGGCGAGCCCCGCCAGCCCGAGTACTATCCTCGTCTCTTCCTGGCCTGCGGCTTCGCCACCGTCCGCACCTACTCCACAAAGCGGATCGAGGACCTGCCGGCCCAGCTGGCCCGTTTCCGTTTCGAGCCGGCCCTGGCCAAGAAACGCGGCATCACCTTCCGCTCCTTCGACAAGAACCGCTGGGACGACGATGTTCACGCGCTCTTCGTCCTCTGCCAGCACTCCTTCGCCTCCAGCTGGAGCGTCACCGCCACCACGGAGGAGGAGTTCGCCAGCATCTACAACCGGTGGCTGACCCGCGTCGGCCCCGACGAGATCCTCCTGGCCGAGGACGCCTCCGGCAAGGTCGTTGGCCTCGGGCTCTCCATGGCCGCTCCCGCCGACACACTCAACATCCGGACCCTGGCGGTGCTCCCAGAGTACAGCGGCTACGGGATCGGCCAGGCCATCACGGCCGAGCTCTACCGGCGGGCCATCGAGGCGGGCATGCAGGCGGTCCACCACTGCCTCATGGGCCCGACGACGCCACCTCAGCGGTGGGACCACGGCCACGGCCGGGTCACCCGCGAGTACGCCATGTACGAACGCGGGATCGGAGGGTAGCCGCGGTCATCGGCGAGGGACCGGGCCGGGCCGTGGACGCGGTCCCGGTCCGCGTCGGACGTAGAGCCAGCCAGGTTTCCGCCGCCACCCCGTCAGAGGATAGAAGGAGGGTCCGGTCAGATTCCCTTCCAGGAGCCGGTAGTGGTGATCGAAGACCGGCGACCGCAAGGCGAATTCCCGATCGTCGACGATGAAGGCGTCGTAGCGCTCTTCCTCGACGGCACGTTTCATTTCGGTGGCCAGCCGGGCCTTCCACTCGGCCGAGTAGCGCGCCCGCAGAATGTCCATGATGGCCATGTCGTGGCCCTGGGTCGGCTTGCCGCACATACGGAGGTACCAGGGATGGTCCGGGCAGTAGACCGGTCCGGGAAAGCGGGCGATGGTCTCGAGCAGATGGCGGCCCGCCCGCCGGTGGGCGGCCGAGGGCAGCTGAGCCCACGGACGGTAGGACAGGAGCCCGAACTGGAGGGCGGTCAGCCCCGCCAGGCCGAGGCCCAGCGCCTTTTTGCGGGCGAACCGGGTTGCCGCTAGGTGGAAACCGACACCGAAGTAGATGGCGATGGCCGCAAAGGCCGGGATCAGCACGTTGTCGAAACCTCCCTGGTGGAGCCGCGGGAGGTAGGCCGCCAGGAGGAAGGCCCCGAGAATCGCCGAATCGGAGAACCGCCGCCTCCATCCCCTTTCCTCGCCTCCCCCGTGGAAGACCGCGAACACGGCCAGGCCAAGGGCGATGGGAAGATGACGCAGGAGGTCGTTCGTCCAGAAGCCCATCAGGTGGGCTCCGGCGGCGGTGTGCTGAAAGGGCAGCCCGAGAACGTAGTAGGAGAACCAGGCCCCGGTCCGGCGTTCCACGAGAGCGAAGGGGCCCAGAATCATGGCGGTCACCAGGGCAGGAAAGAGGAGGCGTTCGTAGCGCTTCCCCGAAGCCAGCCCGGCGACCGCCAGTCCTCCGGCGACCATGGCGGCCGGCTGCTTGGTGAAGAATGCCAGGGAGATCAGCGCCGCCGCCACGACCGTTCGCACCAGGAGCCGGCGGTCCTCGAAGGCCCAGAAGCTGGCCAGCAGGAGAAAGACCCACAGGGAATCGACGCGGGCCAGATCGAACCATGCACCGCCCACGCGGAAGGTCGCCGCGAAGAGCGCCGCCCCGAGAAAGGCCGCCAGGCGGGATCCCGTCCTCCGAGAGACCATGAGGAAGATCAAGACCATGGACCCGAGGGACGCGGCGAAGGAGACCAGCCGCAGGGCCAGGAAGCCGTTTCCGAAGATCCGCGCCGACCACGAGGACGCCACGAAGTAGAACGGCGTGTACATGAAGGGGACGAAGCCCAGGGAGGGCTCCACGTAGAGGGGCTGTCCATCGAGGATCCGCTGCACCTCCACGACGCAGCCGCCCTCCATCCACTCCAGCTCATAGGGATAAGCGATGCGCTGGCAGGCGACGAAGAGGTAGGCCAGGACAGCGATCGCGCCAATCGTTCCCAGGAGAAGTACCGGGAGCCTCCCGCCGGGGTAGGGGCTCCTCCCTTCGCCCTCCGGAGCCGACACGCTCTCCCGCTCAGTCAT
Source organism: uncultured Thermoanaerobaculia bacterium (assembly GCA_964641295.1). Taxonomy (GTDB): domain Bacteria; phylum Acidobacteriota; class Thermoanaerobaculia; order Thermoanaerobaculales; family Sulfomarinibacteraceae; genus JAADFK01. The sequence continues at coordinate 30,579 of CAZXNA010000014.1, read as the reverse complement.
GGCGCCCATGACCCATGATCTTACAGGTCTCCGTTCCCGGCCGCTGGGCCTCAGCTCTCCTCGCGGCCCTCGGTCGCCGTACGGATGGCGCGGGCGGCGCATTCGGGGTATCCGGAGCAGCTGCCGCAGATGGGATCGTCGACGAAGTGGAACTCCTCGGGGCCGCAGACCGTCACGGAGGGATCCCTGGCCTCGTCGAGCTCGGCCAGCAGGGCCTCGTCCTCGGAGCTCAACGCCTCACCGGCCTCCGCCCGGGCCACCGCCGCCCGCACCGCAGGATCCCAGGACTCGTTGCGCCGCTGGATGATGGCCTCCTTGGCCACTGCCACAGCCTTGCCCTTGGCCTGCCTCATCTTGTAGCCCACCTTCTTTCGGGTGGGCAGCTTCCGCGTCGCCAGGAAGAAGACGTAACCCGCCGACATGCCGGCGGCGTTGGCGGCCCCCACGAGGGGCCCGTAGTTGGCGAAGCTCGAATAGAGCAGGAAGCCGCCCCCCAGGATGGCCAGCCACTTGACCTTGACGGGCAGGATGAAGAAGAGAAGAAACTCCACGTCGGGCGCCACGGTGGCGAAGGTGAAGAGCAGGGAGGTCTGGTAGAAGATGTCCCCGGCCAGGGGCTGGCCCAGGACAAAGGCCGTCAGGATCGCCCCGAACACCGAGACCAGCCAGAACAACAGGAAGCGGGGCGAGCCCCAATCGTCCTCGAGGGGCCGGCCCATGATCCACAGGATCAGCATGGAGAAGAAGAAGCCGATCATCCCCCCGTGGAGGAACTGGAACGTCACGGCGGTCCAAGGCCGGGCGGCGAGGGCCTGGGGGTAGAAGATCATGGCCTGGCGCAGATCCGGCGAAGTCGCCGTCAGGAAGTAGAACGCGAAGTGCGCGAAGATCAACGCCTCGGTCAGGTGCCACTGTTCCCGCCGCATCACCGTCTCCCCAGTCTCCGCTCCATCTCCTCCTGGCTCAGCCGGAGGATGATGGGCCGCCCGTGCGGGCAGCGGTGCGGGTTGTCCGTGTGGGCCAGGTCTTCGAGGAGCGCCCGCTGCTTCTCCACATCAAGGGGGTGGTTGACCTTGATGGCCGCCCGGCAGGCCAGGCCGGCGGCCAGCTCCTCCTCGAGGACCTCGGCCACGCGCTCGGGCACGCCGTCGAGGTCCGTCGCCCTGTCGAGAATCTCTTCCACCAGGCGCCCGGCCTCCTCGACGTCCAGCTCGGGCGGCACGGCCGAGATCCGCACCGTGTCCGGCGCGAAGCGGTCGACCTCCAGTCCGGCGCGCTCCAGGAGCCCGGTCACGCCGGCCACCGCCTCCGCCCTGGCCTCGCCGACCTCGACCAGCACGGGTTCCAGAAGGCGCTGGGATGGCGCCGCTGCCCCGGCAAGCTGCGCCCGGATCCGATCGTAGAGCACGCGTTCGTGGGCCACGTGCTGGTCGACGATGACCAGACCGTCCTCGTCCTCCAGCAGGATGAACGAGGCGCGGTACTGGCCGATCAGCCGGCCGAAGGGCGTATCCGGCGCCCCGGCCCGCGCACCCGAACGCGGCGCCGCGCCCCCTGACGAGGCTCCGCCGCCGGCAGGCGGCGGCAGGGTCTCCGCCCCACGCGGCGAGTAAACGGGGTGCGGAAAGAGAGCCGGCTCCCGCGCCGACGGGGGCTGGCCCGGCGCTGGCTGGCCGTAGCCCGAGCCGCCGTGCAGCGGCCTTTCCTCCCCGGCCACGCCGACCTGCCGCACGTCCACGCGGCCCTGGGCCGCCGCCACACCCTTCCTGAGGGCACGCTCCACGGCGCCGAAGACCTGACGGGCCCGGGCGAAGCGGACTTCCGCCTTGGCCGGGTGGACGTTGACATCGACCTCCTCCGGCGGCAGCCCCACCATGAGGACGACCCGGGCGCCGGCCATCCCGGCTCCGCCTTCCCGGAGGACCCGTAGGATCGCTCCCACCAGGAGACGGTCGCGGACAGGCCGTCCGTTGACCAACATGGTCAGGGAGGCCCGCCCGGAACCCGCCGCCGGCGAGAGGAGGCCGGTCACCGTGACGGAACCGGCCCGTTCTTCGAACCGGACCACCGGGCCCCGCTGCCGGCGCCGATCCAGGGCCCGGAAACGGTCGGCGATGTCGACGGCCGGGGGCGCCTCCAGAAGCACCCGCCCACCGTGCCGCAGGGAGAAGGCCACGTCGGGCCGAGCCAGGGCCGCCGCCGTCACCATTTCCACGGCGTGGCGCAGCTCGGTCTCCGGTGCGTGGAGGAACTTCCGGCGGGCCGGCGTGTTGAAGAAGAGGTCCCGCACCTCCACCGTCGTCCCGCGGGGCCGGGCGACGCCCTCGACGCCCAGCACACGGCCCCCCTCGACGACGATGCGGGCGCCGCCCTCGGAGGGGTCCGCACAGCTGCTCAGGGTAAAACGCGAGACCGCGGCAATGGAGGGGATGGCCTCCCCCCGGAAACCCAGGGTGGCGATATGCTCCAGGTCTCCAGCCTCGGCGATCTTGGAGGTGGCGTGACGCTCCAGGGCCAGGAGGGCGTCGTCCGGGTCCATGCCGCAGCCGTCGTCCTCCACTCGGACCAGGGAGCGCCCCCCGGCCCCAAGCTCCACCGTGATGCGTGACGCGCCGGCATCGAGGCTGTTCTCCACCAGCTCCTTGACCACCGAAGCCGGGCGTTCGATGACCTCGCCGGCAGCGATCCGGTTGACGAGCTGGTCCGGGAGAACTCGAATCCGTGTCACCGGCACATGATACCTGGATCGCCCTCGCAGCTGGCAAACCCGCTCAGCTCGTGATTGAGAGGAACGGACGATCCTGCTCCGGCGCTGGTCCAGATCCCATCCCCTTCTCCACGGCGGGGTTTCCCTCTCCACCCACGCGACGGCCAGCTCGTACCCCAGGGCGGGGACAACCGCACCGGCGAAGAGGCCAACGATACCGGACATGATCATCCCACCGATGGCACCGATCGGGGCCACCGGCAGGGGAACCTCCACGCCGCGGCCGAGGAAGAGCGGCTTCAGAAGAGCCTCGCCAACACTGCGGGGCATTCGTCCCTGAAGGGAGCAGGCCCCGGGACGTCTCTCTCAACGGTGGAATGGTGTGCAAGACATTCCAGATCGGATACAGCTCAACCCGGACACCCCTGTGTTACCATGCCGTCGCCGGCGATGGGATCCGCCGTAACCGCCTGCAATGGCTGATGATCCCTGGGGACACGGGGGTGCGTGCCATGGAACCTCAGGATCTGGCGGAACATCTCGAGGCGGTCCTCTCCCTGGAGCCCGGCATTTCCTGTCGCGAAGAGCTGGATGGGGAGCGCCGGCGCCTGCGCCGAGGCCGGGTCAACGTCGTCGTCGTCGGCGCCTTCAAGCGGGGAAAATCCACACTCCTCAACGCCCTCATGGGCCGCCCCATCCTCCCCATGGGGGTCGTCCCCGTGACGGCCCTGGTCACACTGATCCGATCCGGTCCCACGGAGCGTGCCGTCGTCCACTACCTGGACGGGCACCAGGAGGAGGTTCCCGTCGGCGGCCTCGCATCCTACGTCAGCGAGACGGAGAACCCGGAGAACCGGCTCGGCGTCGAGCGGGTCGAGGTGGAGCTGCCCGAGCTCCGAGAGCTGGGCCGCATCACCCTGGCCGACACGCCGGGCTCCGGCTCCGTGTTCCAGCACAACACGGACACCCTGCGGCAGTGGTTGGGCCAGATCGACGCCGCCCTCTTCGTCGTCTCCACAGATCCTCCCATCGGGGAGACCGACTCCGAACTCCTCCGGGAAGTTGCGGAGACGGCCGGCGAGGTGCTGGTGGTCCTCAACAAGGCCGACCACCTGCGCCCCGAGGAGCTCGGCGACTCCATGGCGTACACCTCCAAGGCCGTGGAGGCGACACTCGGGCGCCCCGTCCCCCTGATCCCCTGCTCGGCTCGGCGGGCCCTGGAAGGAGGCGTCGAGGAGGAAGGGGTCGCCAGGATCGCCGCGTGGATCCGCGAGCTTGCGGCCGGCCGCGGGGAGGCCGTACTGGAGAAGGCCGTCGCCCGCCGCGCCGCCCGCCGGCTGGCCCAGGAAATCACCCTGGTCCGCCTGGAGGAGGCCTCGGCCAGGAGCTCGGTCGAGGATCTGGAGGCCGCCCTCCGCCAGCTGCAGGAGGTCCGCGTGGAGCTGGTCCGGCGCGTCCGGGAGGTGGAGGCCGCTTTCCAGGCCGGCTGCACCGACCTCATGCGCCGCCACGACGACGTGGTCCGGGAACGCCAGCCGGCCCTGATCGCCGAGGTCCAGGATGTTGTCGCCCGTGAGGCCCGGCACCTGATGGACCGCCGGATCAACATGCTGCGCTTTCAGCGCACGCTCGAGCGTGTCCGCGACCGGACCGTGGAGGCGGTGCTCGAGCCCTTTCAGAAGGAGCGCGAGGAGGCGGTCATGGAGGGGTTCCGGGAACTGACCGAGCGGGCCCTGTCCCGGGTCAACGAGCTGGTGGACGAGGCCTTCGAACGGGCCGCCCGTCTGGTCGGGGTCGAGATGGCCAGCTTCGACGTCCGGGAGAGCTTCTCCATGGAGTCCCGCCTGGACTACCGAGTCGGCCTGCCCAAGGTCAACCTGGATTACATCATCGAGGGGCTCTTCCTCCTGCTGCCGCCCCCAATGGGACGTCCCATGGTCGCCCGCCGCCACCACCGCTTCATCCCGGAGGCCATGGGCCGGCAGCTGGGACTGATCCGCGCCGATCTCCACGAGCGGCTCAACGAAAGCGCCTTCTCGTTCAGGGGCGGGCTCGAGCGGCGGGTCCAGGAGGCCCTGGACCGCCTGGAGAACGCCGTCAAGCGCGGTGCCGAGCTGGCCGCCCTGGACCGGGAGAGCCTCGCAGGGCGCCTGGCCGCCCTGGACCAACGGAGGGGGGTGCTCGACGGGGCCCTCCAGGCCTGTTGCCGGCTCGCGGGATGCCGGGAGGGGACGGCGACGGCACGGGCCGGCTCCTCCGGCTGAGGCAGGTCCCGGCACGGGCGTCCCGTTCGCTGCTGTAGGATCGTCCCATGGAGTTCCGGATCACGGTGGTGCAGACGGCGGCACGACGGGGAAACCCGGCTGCCAGCCGCTGGCGTTACGACCGGCTCCTCCATGGCCTCGACACGGACCTCGTCCTCTTGCCCGAGCTGGCCCTCGTCGGTTACGACCCCGTCTTGGACTACGCCGGCCTCGCCGAGCCGGCCAACGGAGAGAGCTGCCAGTGGGCCGCCGCCTGGGCCCGGCGGCTCGGTGCCGCGATTGGCCTGGGCGTTCCCCTGGCGGAGGGCGGCCGGATCTTCAACGCCGTGCTCCTGGTCCGGCCCGACGGCGGCCGCTGGATCTACCGCAAGCGCCGCCTCTGGGGCGCGGAGACCGTCTCCTTCGCACCGGGCCAGAGCCCGCCGCCCGTCCTGGAGTATCGGGGGGTCCGTCTGGCGCCCCTGATCTGCTACGACATGACCTTTCCCGCAGAAACGGCCCCCCTGGCCGGACGGATCGAACTGCTCCTCGTCCCCTCGGCTTGGCCCCGAATGAGCGCGGCTCACGCGGCGGCGGGCCCCGACCTCGCCCGGGCTCTGGCCACCCAGCTCCAGGCGGCCGTCGCCTGGTCCAACCAGGTGGGCGCCTGCCGCATCGGGACGCCGGACGCCCCGGTTCCCGATCGCGGAGCCGGCCGTTCCCTCGTCACCCTGCCCTACCGGACCGCCGAGGCACGCTGCCCCGCCACCGGGGCCGCCACCGCCACCCTCGCGATCCATGTGACGGATCTCCGCCGCCGCCAAGCCGCCAAGTTCGGTTTTCCTTTCGATCGCTCCTGAGGGCTCGTCGCTTCCCTCCGCTCAGCGCCCACGGCACGATTCCATGCTCCCGGCTCCGCCGGCCCCTTCATCGCGGGCCGGGACAACCGGCAGCGAAGCGCCTCGCGGTGGGCACGGGGGCAGGAGGACATGGAATACGTCGGATGTCCCGTGTCCAGGGCGACCTGCGCCCGAAATGGGGGAAGATGTCGACGATCGAGAGACGCCTCCATGACGGGCGCATCCGCGCTCCCGGCAGAGAACCGGTGAGGAATCCGGGCTACCTGTGATCTTCGAAACGGGAGAGGTCGGGCTTGGAATCCGGGGTGACGACCCGGCTCTTGTCGGCCAGGTCCTCGCGGATCAGGAGATCGATCAGCAGGTCGCGCACGCCGGCCTTGCCACGGGCATTGTACCTGGCCCGGACCTGGCTCGGCTTGAGGGAGATGCCGGTCATGTGCTCGAGGTATTGGCAGAAGACCCGGGGCCTCGACAGGAAGCTGGCCAGCAGCAGCAGGAGGAGGACCAGTAGACCGGCGGCCGCCCCGAGCATCAAAACACCGTGGGAACCAAGGTCGACCAAATCCAGGGTCATGATCCATCCTCCTCTGGTCCGTCGGGTCCGTTGAGGGCCAGGGTAGCATCGACCTCACCGAAGTAGTCCGGGGGAACGAGAACCTCCCGCCCCTTGGAGCCCGACAACGGTCCAACGATCCCCTCTTCTTCCATCATATCGAGAAGCCGCGCCGAACGCGTGTACCCCAGGCCCAGGCGCCGCTGAATGAAACTGGCCGAAGCCTTCCGTGTGGTCACCACCAGGCGGACGGCATCGCCGTACCGCGGATCCTCCAGCTTGCCGTCCTCGCCGGTGACGCTGTCCCCCCGGCGGCGGCGTCCGTTCTCCCCGAGGGGCGCGTGAGCCAGGATCTTCTTCTGGTACTCGGGCTTGCCGAAGCGCTTGATGAAGCGCACCACCGTGGCGATCTCCTTCTCCGTCACCAGGGGGCCGTGGAGACGCTTGAGGCTGGAGCTTCCCGGCGGCAGGTAGAGCATGTCACCGCGGCCCAGCAGGTGCTCCGCTCCGACAGCGTCCAGGATGGTCCTGGAGTCGAACTTGGAGCGCACCTTGAAGGCAATGCGGCAGGGGAAGTTGGCCTTGATGATGCCCGTCAGGATGTCCACGGAGGGACGCTGGGTGGCGCAGATCAGGTGGACGCCCACGGCGCGGGCCTTTTGGGCCAGTCGGGTAATGGATTCCTCGACGGCCCGGCCGCTGGTCAGCATGAGGTCGGCCAGCTCGTCGATGATGATGACGATGTAGGGCAGCGGCGTCAGGCCGCCTTCGGCCGGAACCTCGTCGCCCAGGATGCCGAGGCGTTCCTCGACCCTCCGGGCCTGGGCAGGGTCACCGACCAGCCGGTTGTACTGCTCCAGGTTCCGCACCCCGAGCGCCGCCAGGGTGCGGTACCGGTTGTCCATCTCCTCGACGGCCCAGGCCAGGGCGTTGGCCGCCTTCTTCGGGTCGTTGATGATGGGGGTCAGCAGGTGGGGGATGTCGGCATAGACGCCCAGCTCGACCATCTTGGGGTCGACGAAGATGAACTTGACCTCGTCCGGCCGGGCCCGGAAGAGGATCGACATGATCATGGAGTTGAGGCCGACGGACTTACCCGAACCGGTGAACCCGCCGATCAGCAGGTGCGGCATGCGCTGGAGATCCCCGAAGAAGGGCGTCCCGTGGATGTCCACGCCGAGGCTGAGGGTCAACAGGGAAGAGGCGTGGCGGAACTCGTCCGTATCCAGCATCTCCTGGAGACGGATGACCTCGGGATCGGGATTGGGCACCTCGATACCGATGGTGGCACGGCCGGGGACCCTTTCGATCCGCACGGAGTTGGTCTTCAGCGCCAGGGCCAGGTCCTCCGAAAGGTTCTGGATCGCCGAGATCTTCACCCCCGAGTCCAGCCGGAACTCGTAGGTCGTGATGACCGGCCCGGTCCGGATGTTGACCACCTCGCCGCCCACCTTAAACTCGTGACACTTCTCAACGATGCGCTGACCGAGCTCCAGCAGGACCGCCGAATCCCGCTGGGGTTTCGGACCGGGCCCTTCCAGGAAGGAAACCCTGGGGAGGGCGTAGTCCTCGAGGTCCTCGACGAAGTCGAACTCCTCCTGCCGGGTCGGAGCCTTGGTGTCCGTGGCCGGCGGGGCCTTTCGCTTGCCCCGCGCCGGCTTCCGCCTGGCGCTGGAGCTCGCCGGCGTCTCGCTCCCGGCCTCTGCCCTGGGCTCGGCCTCCTCGACGGAACGTCGCACGATCCGGAAATGGCCGCGCCCTTTGATCTCCTTGACGATCAGCCCCTCGGGCGCGCCATCGCCCACGCCCTCCATGCGACTCAGCTGGCGCTCCAACACCCGCTTCTGCACCTTCCGCCGCTCGCCCTCCCTGCGCCGGCGGCTCCGCCACTGGGACAGGTTGCGCCACCGTTCCCCGAGGCGGCCGCCCAGGCGGTCCAAAGCGCCGACGATCGAGCGTCCCGAGACCATCAGCAGGCCGACCACCAGGAGGAAGATCAGGATGACCACCCGGCCGACTGGACCGGCGAAGCCCACCAGCAGCTCGTCGACGGCCCGGCCGATCAGGCCCCCGCAGGGGACCGTCCCTTCCTGGAAGCTGAGGTCGGTGCACGCCAGGTTGGCGAAGCCGGAAAGGGAGACCAGAAGGGCGCCCCAGCCGGTGCTCACCAGGGCCGGCAGCTCGGTGACGACGCCGCGGAGCTGCCGCCACCCCAGAACCCCGAGCACGAAGGGAAGGACGATCGAGGGAAGACCCGCCAGACCCAGGAGGGCCGCGGAGAGGGTGGCGCCCAGCCAGCCCACCAGATTGTGGGGAGTTTCCCGCAGGGAGGAGACGTGGAAGGGGCTGGGGTCCAGGGGACTGTGACTGAGCAGGGCGATCAGCAGCAACACGGCCGCCAGCAGCAGCCCGACCCCTATGGTCTCCCGGACGATTCGTTCCCTCACAGGAGCCCCCTTGCCGCCAGGGCCAGCACCAGGGCGCCGAGGGGGAGACAGTACCAGCCGAAACGGTGGAATACACGGGAACCGACCGTGCGGATCACCACACCCAGGGCGAGATAGCCGGACAATCCCGCCGCCACGGAACCCAGCATGCAGGCCCCCCAGAAACCGGAATTCATGGCGCCCAGCTGGCCCCGCGCCCCGACCACTTCGACCAGGGTCGCGCCTGCGATGGCCGGCACCGCCAGGAGAAAGGAGAAGCGGGCGGCCCACTGCCGCTCCAGGCCGGCGCCCAGCCCCGCGGCGATGGTCGCTCCCGAACGGGAGATGCCCGGGAAGACGGCGAAGCCCTGGGCCAGGCCGATGGCCGCCGCCTGACGCCATGACATGCCCTCGTCGTCCGAGCTTCCGCCGTCGAGGAAGCGGGTCCCGAGCACGACGACGCCCGTCAGCAGCAGCCCCAGGCCCACCCAGGCCGGCTTGAGGAAGGCCGCCTCGGCCAGGTGCCGAAGGGGAAAGGCCGGCAACGCCGTAACCACCGTCCCCACGACGAACAGAAAGAGCAGCCGCGGACCCGCCGGGCTCCTGAGCCACCGTAACAGCTCGTTCCGTTCGAAGACGACGATGGCCGCCGCCGTCCCCAGGTGCAGCATGGCGTCGAACAGAACGCCGGGCTGGTGGAAGCCCGGAATCAGCCGCTGGGCCAGGGCAAGGTGCCCCGAGGAGGAAACCGGGAGAAACTCGGTCACTCCCTGCAGAACACCCAGAAAAACTGCCTGCCACCAGCTCATCCCGTCGGCCTCCGATCCGCACCACCGTTCCCGCGCTCCCCCCCGGGGTAGCCCAACGGTGACCCGTCTGTCATGGTATCACCACGGCCGGAAGACCCCTCCGCCCTCGGCACCGTGCCGGCGTCCATGGCGGATGTCATCTCCCGACACTGGAAGTGTTTGGCGTCCCGCCCTCTCCATCGAGCGTGCGGGCCAGGGCGATCCATCCCTCCAGGGAGACCGTGCCCGGTCTCGCGCTCGGATCCAAGCCCGCCCCCTCCAGCTCCCGGGACCCGGCCAGCGGCTCGACGGCGTTGGAAAGCATCTTGCGAGGCCTGGTCAGGGCGTGGGCCGCCAGGGCCAGGCCCCGCTCCAGCAGAGCCGGATCGTGCTCCGGCCGGTGGGGTTCGAGGACCAGAACGGTGGAGACGACCCTGGGGCGCGGCCGGAAAGAGGCTGGCTGCACATCGAAGGCCATGCGGGCACTGCGCATCCAGGCGGCCCTCTCCAGGGCAAGGAGCCCGTGGTTCCGGTCCCCCGGCCGGGCCACGATCCTCTGGGCCACCTCCTTCTGCAGCATGATCACCAGGCGCACGAAAAGGTCGTGACGCCGCCAGAGCCGCCGCAGGATCGGCGTCCCAACGGAGTAGGGCAGGTTGGCGGCCACCTGCCACGGCGCCTCGGCGGCCAGGAGGGGATCCAGGGGTTCGGTCAGGGCGTCGGCCAGCCGGAGCTCGATCTCCGGTCCCGGGAATTGCCGCTCGAGCCCCGGCACCAGGTGCTCGTCGACCTCCAAGGCCAGCACCCTGGGGAAGCGCTCCGCCAACGCCTCCGTCAGGATCCCCCGGCCCGGGCCGATCTCGAGGACGCGGGGCGGTTCCCCGTCCAGGAGCCCGGCGATGCGCTCGACCACATGCCGGTTGACGAGGAAGCACTGGCCCAGACGTCTCCGCCGTCCCCGTCCCACGGCTTCACTCCCATGCGGCCCCGGAAGACCCGCTGGCGGGATCCCCCGGGCTGTTCACCGCCGGCATGCGGCGGCCAGGGGCGTCACGAAGCGCTGCACCGCACCGGCCAGCTCGGCTTCGTCCGTCACACGGTCCACGCGATCGACGATGGCAGAGCCAACGACGACTCCGTCGGCGATGGCGGCGACCCGCGCCACCTGCTCCGGCGTCGAGATCCCGAAACCCACGGCCACGGGGAGGCGGCTCAGCTTGCGCACGGTCCGGATCTTGGACTCCAGGTCCTCCGCCAAGCTGGCCTGGGCGCCGGTGACACCCGTCCGCGAGACCAGGTAGAGGAAACCGCTGCCCTGGCGGGCCGCCGCCTTGATGCGCTCCTTGGTGGAGGTCGGGGCGACCAGGAAGACCGTGTCCAGCCCGGCGCCTTCGAAGTGGGGTTTGAAGCGTCCCATCTCTTCGGCGGGGACGTCCGTCAGCAGCACTCCGTCGGCCCCGGCCGCCGCGGCGTCGGTGGCGAAGCGGTCCACGCCGTAGGCCAGCACGGGGTTGGCGTAGGTGAAGAGGACGATGGGAATGTCCTCGCCGCGCGACCGGATGGCGCTGACCGTCTCCAGGACGTCCCTCGGACTGGTCCCGCCGGCCAGGGAACGTTCCGCCGCCCGCTGGTTCGTCGGTCCATCGGCAATGGGATCGCTGAAGGGGACGCCCAGCTCCAGGATGTCGGCCCCGGCCCGGCGGAGGGCCCGGGCGACCTCAACGGTACCCTCCAGGCTTGGATGGCCCGCAGTGATGTAGGCGATGAAGGCGGCTCGGCGCTCTTTCCTGGCCGAGGCGAAGGTGTGGGCGATCCGTTTCACACCGCCCCTCCCTTCATGCGCACGACCTCGTCCATATCCTTGTCCCCCCGCCCCGAGAGGTTGACAAGAATGTTGGCCTTGAGCGGCATGGCCGGCGCCACCTGAACGGCGTAGGCCACGGCGTGGGCCGACTCCAGGGCCGGGATGATCCCCTCGGCCTTGGACAGCAGGGCGAAGGCGTCCAGGGCCTTCTCATCGTCGACCCGCGTGTAGCTGACCCGCCCCGTGTCGTGCCACATGGAGTGCTCCGGCCCGATGGCCGGGTAGTCCATTCCAGCCGAGACCGAGTGGGTCGGCAGAACCTGGCCGGCCTCGTCCTGGAGCAGCCACGTGAAGGTCCCGTGGAGGACTCCCGGACGGCCGCCGGTACCGAAACGGGCCGCATGCTCGCCGGGCGCGTCGCCACGCCCTCCGGCCTCGACGCCCACGAGCCGCACCCGCTCGTGGGGGATGAAGGCCGAGAAGATCCCCGCCGCGTTGGAGCCGCCACCGACGCAGGCCACCACCAGGTCCGGCAAGCCCCGGGTCTCCTTGCGAAACTGAGAGAAGGACTCGCGCCCGATGACCGACTGGAAGTCCCGGACCATCATGGGATAGGGGTGGGGCCCCAGCACCGAGCCCAGGATGTAGTGGGTCCCCTCGACATTCCTCACCCAGTCCCTGAGAGCCTCGTTGATGGCGTCCTTGAGGGTCGCCGAGCCGGCCTCAACGGGCACGATCTCCGCGCCCAGAAGCTCCATGCGACGCACGTTGGGCTCCTGCCGGCGCATGTCCTCCGAGCCCATGTAGATCCGGCATTCGAGGCCCAGCATGGCCGCCGCCGTGGCCACGGCGACACCGTGCTGGCCAGCGCCCGTCTCGGCGATAACGCGATCCTTGCCCATTTGGCGCGCCAGCAGAGCCTGGCCGATGGCGTTGTTGAGCTTGTGGGAACCCGTGTGACAGAGGTCCTCCCGCTTGAGCCAGATCTTCGCGCCACCCAGGTCGGCGGAGAGCCGGCGTGCCAGGTAGAGGGGCGTCGGACGGCCCACGTACCGCTCCAGCAGCTCCGCCAGACGGGCCTGGAAGGTCCGGTCCCGCCGGGCCGACAGGTAGGCCTTCTCCAGCCGGGCCAGGGGGGCCATCAGCGTCTCCGGCACGAAGCTGCCCCCGTACTCGCCGAAGTATCCCCGCTTGTCAGGTCCCGGCTTCATGGCATCTCCCCTTCATCCGATGATTCTACTCCAGTGCCAGCCCCTGTGGCACCCGACGCCTCGCAACCGGCCTCCCGTGTGGCGCTCAGGCCAGCCGCCGCCTCCCGCGCAGCCGCCACGAACGCGGACATCCGCCCCGGGTCCTTTCGGCCGGGCGCCGCCTCGACCCCGGAGGAGACGTCCACCAGAGCCGGCCGCACGCGCCGGATCGCCGCACCGATGTTCGTGGGGGTCAGGCCCCCGGCGAGACCGAAACGGACTCCCGCCGGCCCGCCGGCCAGAAACTCCCAATCCGGCGCCACGCCGTCGCCGGCACCGGGATCGATCAACGGCACGCACCGGTCCGCGAGCCACCGGACCCGCTCCCAGTCGACACCCCCTCCCACCGGCACCCGGCGCAGCACCCGGGGGGCCAGGACTTCGAGCCAGGAATCCGGCTCGTCCCCGTGGAGCTGCACCCAGTCCAGGCCCAGCTTCCGGCGAACCCTCAGCACAAGCTCCAGGGGCTGATTCCGGAAGACCCCCACCCTCTCCACCCCCCCGAGCTCCCGCACCCAGCCGACATCCTCCACCAGCACCGCCCGCTTCGTCCCCGGCACGAAGACGAAGCCCACGAGATCCGCCCCGGCCGCCACCGCCGCCTCGGCGTCGGCCCTGGAAGTCAGCCCGCAGATCTTGATCCGGAGGTCCATGGGCTCACGGTAGCAAAGATGAGGAACGGGAACCTCTTCGTCCAATTCCAGCGCCTGTCGGCGCGCCTACGGCCCAGATCGGTTGGACCACCAGCGAATCGCCTGCGGATCCGCCAAGGACGTCGACACTGACATTCGCCTCCTCGTCGGGGCCGGAGCCATTGATACCCGGCAAGCCGAGATCGCTCTGGAGCTCTTTCGACCAGGTCCGGGCGACGATCTGGAGGCTCCTCCGCCCCAGGGCGTGATCCTCACCCTCGGTGCTCCGGAAAACCACCCCACAACGTCCGCAGCAGGCTGGATTCGACGGGACGTACGGTCCTTGCAGTTTTCCCGTAACTGCTCCAAGCAACCATCGCCTCTCGAGGAAAACTGCAAGGGGGGCAATCGGCGGGAACACCATCCGCAGCAGCTGCTCGCCATCGGCGGATCCTCCGCTCCTCCCGGCCGCTCCAGTATCATGAGGACCACCATGATGGGTGGCACCCCGGGCGGCGGGGCCTTTCGTTTCAGAAACCCGGGACAGGCGCGTCCCGCGGGCGGCCGCTCTGGAGCGGCGGCGTGAGGAGCTTCCTCCGCGTCGTCTGGGTGGCCCGGCGTCACGTGGCCTGGCTGCTGACCGTGCTGTTCAGCATGGTCCTGGTTTCCGTTTCCTCCGTCTTCGCCCTCAACCTCATCCGGCCCATCTACGATCAGCTCCTGGGCGGTGCGGGACCGGGCGTCCCCAAGACGCCCCCCCTCCCCAAGCCCTTCTTCGCCGGCTGGCTGGACGCCCTGACCGACCACGTACAGTCCTGGATCCAACCTCACGTGGGCACCGGCCCCACCTCGATCCTCCTGATGGTCTTCCTGGCCATCGTCGCCAAGAACCTGTTCACCTTCCTGACCCGCTACGGCGTCGCCCGCCTGGGTCTGGCGACCATCCGCGATCTCCGTGACATGGTCTTCGACGCCGTTCTGCTCCAGAGCCAACGCTACTTCCGCGGAACGTCCTCCGGCGTCCTGATCTCCCGGGTCGTCAACGACGTCCGCCTGGTCCAGGAGGCCCTCGCCGACCGCTTCGGCGATCTTCTCCAGAGCCTGTTCACCCTCCTCGCCTTCCTCGTCTACCTGCTCTCCCTCAACCTCCGCCTGACCCTGGCCGTGCTGGTCTTGGCTCCCGTGCTGATAGCCCCCATCGTCCACTTCTCCCGGCTCCTCCGACGCTGGTCCCGCAGGGCCCAGGAGCGCATGGGCGACCTCTCCACGGTCCTCGACGAGACCGTCTCCGGAATGCCGGTCATTCAGGCCTACGGCATGGAGGAGTTCGAATCCAGACGCTTTCACGACGCCACCCACCGCCACTTCCTGGCCAACCTCCGCGCCCGGGCCATCCAGCTGGGCAACGCCCCTGTCATGGAGGTGCTCGGGACCGCCGGTGCCCTAGCGCTCATGGCCTACGCCTCCTCCCAGATCGCCCGCGGCACCATGACCCTGGGCGATTTTTCCGCGTTCCTCTTCGGCCTGTGGGCCACCTACACGCCCATCAAGGTCCTCAACCAGTTCAACCTTGCGCTCCAGCAGGCCGTCGTCGCCTCCGAACGGGTCTTCGAGGTCATCGACGCTCCCGTCGACGTTGAGGATGCTCCGGACGCCGTCCCCCTCGAGGGCGTCGGGGACGGGGTGGAGCTCGACCATGTCTGGTTCGCCTATGAGGGCGAGGAGTGGGTCCTCCGCGACCTCCACCTGGAGATCCCCGCGGGCAGCACCGTCGCCGTCGTCGGACCCTCGGGGGCCGGGAAGAGCACGGTGGCCCAGCTGATCCCGCGTTTCTGGGACGTCAACCGCGGCGCCGTCCGCATCGGCGGCCAGGACGTCCGCAAGGTGACGCTGCGCAGCCTCCGGGCCAGCATCGGACTGGTCACCCAGGAGACCATCCTCTTCAACGACACGGTCCGGGCCAACATCGCCTTCGGTCTCGAAGACCCGCCGCAGGAGCGCCTCGAGGCCGCGGCGCGCGCCGCCTTGGCCCACGATTTCATCATGAAGCTCCCCCAGGGTTACGACACCGTCATCGGCGAGGGCGGCCTGACCCTCTCCGGCGGCGAGCGCCAGCGGCTGGCCATCGCCCGGGCCCTCTTCCGCGACCCGCCCCTGCTGATCCTCGACGAGGCCACCTCCAACCTGGACACGGCTTCGGAACGGTTGGTCCAGCGGGCCCTGGAGAACCTCATGCGGGGCCGGACCTCCCTGGTCATCGCCCACCGCCTCTCCACGGTGAGAAACGCCACGACCATCGCCGTCCTCGAGGCCGGCCGCATCGTCGAGCAGGGCAGCTACGAGGAGCTCATGGCCGCCCAGGGGGCCTTCGCCCGCCTGGTCGCCATGCAGGAATTGGGAGGCGACGGCCCACGGGATTGACGGTCAGGTAAGACCGGTCAGCTCGGCCAGGGCCCGCCGCGGATCCTCGGCGCGGACCAGGTGCTCGCCGATGAGGAAGGCGGTGTAGCCGGCGTGGTGGAGGTGGTGCAGGTCTTCGGGGCTTCGGATGCCGCTCTCGGCCACGCGGAGGCGGTCGTCCGGGATCTCGGCGGCCAGAGAGGCGACGCGGTCGAGGTCCAGGGCAAAGCTCGCCAGATCACGGGCGTTGACGCCGAGGATCAGGGCGCCCGAGGCCACGGCGGGGGCGGGGTCCTCGTCGACGAAGATCTCCAGGAGGACGTCGAGGTCGAGCTCGGCGGCCAGGTCGAGGAGAATCCGGAGCTGGAGGGGGGCCAGGATCCGCTGGATCAGGAGGACGGCGTCGGCACCCAGCAGCACGGATTCCAGGAGCTGGCGGGGCTCGATGATGAAGTCCTTTCGGAGAACCGGCAGGGACGTCGCCTCCCGCACCCGGCCGATCCAGGCGGGATCGCCCCGGAAGAAGTCGGGCTCGGTGACCACGGAGAGGGCGGCGGCGCCGCCGGACTCGTAGGTCCGGGCCAGCTCCACGGGGTCGAAGGGCTCCCGCAGGATCCCGGCCGAGGGCGAGGCGTGCTTGCACTCGGCGATGATCGAGGGCTCGCGGCCGGAGAGGGCGCTCCACAGGGAGCGGAGATCGCCCTCCCGCCGCCTCCGGTCGGCTTCGGCGCGGGCACGCGCTTCGAGATCCGATGCGACAGGTGTCTCGGCGAGCCGGCGGCGGACGGCCGTGACGATATCCCCGAGGATTCCCTCAGCCACGGCGGGCCAGCTCCTGGGACCGGCGGGCCAGGGTTTCCAGAAGCCCGCCGGCTGCGCCGGAGGCCAGGACCTCCCGCGCGGCCTTGACCCCTCCGGCCAGACCGTCCACCATCCCGGCGACGTAGAGTGCGGCGCCGGCGTTGAGGGCGACGGCCTCGCTGGCCGCGGAGCGTTCTCCCGCCAGCACCTCCTGTAGACGGCGCGTGTTGTGCTCCACGTCGCCACCGGCCAGGGAGTCGGTTTCCGCAACGTCCAAGCCGAAATCACCGGGCTCCACGGTGAACCTCCCGGTGATCCGGCCCTCCCGGACCTCGATGACGTCGGTTGGCGCCGAGACCGAGAGCTCGTCCAGCCCGTCCCGGGAATGGACCACCAGGGCGTGGACGGCCCCCAACTCCGCCAGGGCACCCGCCACCAGCTCCTGGACGTCGGCGCCCCAGACGCCGAGCACCTGGCGGCCGGCGCCCGCCGGATTGGCCAGGGGGCCCAGGAGGTTGAAGCTCGTCCGGACGCCCAGGGCGCGCCGCACCGGCATGACGGCTCCCATGGCCGGGTGGAGGGCCGGTGCGAAGAGGAAGGCGATACCCAGCTCGTCCACCAGGGCGGCCAGCTTTTCCGGTCCAAGCTCCAGGCGGACCCCCGCCGCCTCCAGCACGTCGGCCGAGCCGCAGCGCGAGGAGACCGAGCGGTTCCCGTGCTTGGCCACCGGCGCCCCGGCCGCCGCCGCCACCAGGGCCGCCGCCGTGGAAATGTTGATGGTACCGCCGCCGTCGCCGCCCGTGCCGCAAGTATCGACGGCGGATTCGGGGTTAGCGACGGGCACCGGCACGGCACGCCGGCGCAGGACCCTCGCCGCGGCGGCCAACTCCTCCCCCGTCTCACCCTTGGTGCGAAGGGCCACCAGGAAGCCCGCCTGCCAGGCCGGCTCCAGCTCCCCGTCCATCAGTGCCTCGAAAACGGACTCCACGGCGCCGGCGCCGATGTCCCGGCCGGCCATGAGAGCCCGGAGGATCTCGCGGCGCTCCTGCGGCGCAGCGCTCACGGGCGGGCCTCCACCGGGGCGGGCTCCCGGAGCGGCAGCCCGGCCATTTCCAGGAAGTTGGACAGCAGGTCCATACCCTGCCGGGTCAGGTACGACTCCGGGTGGAACTGCACCGCATGGTGGGGGCGCTCCCGGTGGGCCAGGCCCATGACCAGGCCGTCCCCGGTCCAGGCCGTGACCTCCAGCGAGGGGGGAACGCTCTCCCGGTCCACCACGAGGGAGTGGTATCGGGTGGCGGTCATGGGATCGGGAAGACCCCGGAAGAGGCCGGTGCCACCGTGGTGGATCTCCGAGGTCTTGCCGTGGACCGGCTCTGGAGCGCGGACGATACGAGCACCGTGGACCATGGCCAGGGTCTGGTGACCCAGGCAAATCCCCAACAGCGGGATCTCCCCGGCCCGTTTCACGAGCTCCAGGCTGACGCCTGCCTCTTCCGGACGTCCGGGGCCCGGCGAGACAAGCACGGCCCGGGGCCGGCGCTCGAGCAGCTCCTCCACGGTGGCGGCGTCGTTGCGCACGACCTCGAGGGGCTCGTCCGTCAGCTGGGCCATCTCCTGCACCAGGTTGTAGGTGAAGGAGTCGTAGTTGTCGATCACGAGGATCATGCGTTCCCTCCGGCCACCCTTTCGGCCATTGCCACGGCCTCCACCAGGGCCCGCGCCTTGTTGGCGCACTCGGCCAGCTCCCGTTCGGGAACCGAATCGTAGACGATCCCCGCGCCCGCCTGGACCTGGACGGTTCCGCCCCGCTCCACCAGGGTGCGGATGGCGATGCAGGTGTCCAGGTCGCCGTTGACGTTCCGGTAGCCCACGGCGCCGCCGTAGATGCCGCGCCGCTGCTCCTCGAGATTGTCGATGATCTCCATGGCCCGCACCTTGGGCGCCCCGCTGAGGGTCCCGGCGGGGAAGCATGCGAAGAGGGCGTCCCACGCATCGCGGCCCCGGTCCAGCTCACCGCCGACCTCGCTGACCATGTGCATGACGTGGCTGTACCGCTCGATTTCCATCTCCCGCAACAGCCGGACCGTCCCCGGGCGGGCCACCCGGCCGATATCATTCCGTCCCAGGTCCACCAGCATGGTGTGCTCGGCCCGCTCCTTGGGATCGGCCAGAAGCTCCTCCTCGAGCCGGCGGTCGGCCTCGGGCGTCTCCCCGCGGGCCCGGGTGCCCGCGATGGGGCAGGTGGCCACCCGACGTCCGCGAACACGCACGAGCATCTCCGGACTGGCACCCAGGATCCGCGCCTGACCGGTGTCCATCAGGAACATGTAGGGCGAGGGGTTGGTCAACCGCAGCATGCGGTAGATGTCGGCCGCCGTCGCTCTCGGCACCTTTCGCCACCTCCGGGAGAGCACCACCTGGAAGATGTCGCCGGCCAGGATGTGCTCCCGGGCCCGGTCCACGGCTTCGAGGAAGCGCGCCTCCGCCGGTGCCGAGCTCCAGCCCTCCCACGGGTCCGCCGGCGGCTCGGGGATGGCGTGGGGAGGGGTCTCCCGGCCGGCCGCCGTGACCGCCCGGCGCAGGGCCTCGAGCCGCGCCATGGCCCGGTCCCACGCCGCCTCGGCCCCGTCGGCCGTCCGCGCAGCGGCCACGAGGAGAAGGCGCTGGCGGGCCCGGTCCACGGCGACGACGCCGTCATAGAGGCCGAACCACGCCTCGGGCACGCCGTCCTCGTCCCGGCAGCTGTCGGGGATCCGCTCCACGAGACGGACTCCGTCGTAGCCCAGGTAGCCCACGGCCCCACCGGCAAAGGGCGGTGTGCCCTCCAGCTGGGCCACGCTGCCCCAGTTGGTCGCCGTGCGGAGCACGTCCAGGGGCTCGCCCGGCCGCGCCGTGCCGTCCACGTAGGCCGTTCCGCCCCTCAGCTCCACCACGCCGACGGGGTCCACACCGACGAAGGTGTAACGCGCCGCCCGCTCACCTCCCTCGACGCTCTCCAGCAGAAAGGCGTTCCGGCCAGAGGCCGCCAGCCGTTGCCACACGGCAAAGGGCGTTACCGCGTCGGCCGTCAGCTCCACCCGGAGAGGGACCACGTCGTGGTCCCGGGCCAACTCGAAAAAGCGGTCCCGGCCGGGGATCGTCCTTAACATGTGGTCGTCCCGGTGAGCCCTGAGATCGATCCAATACCCACCTTTGCACCCCCTCGCCCCACGGGCGGATGAGAAGCATTCTCCCCCAAAGCCGTCCCGGCGTCCAGCTATCAAGAAAAAGCCGCCCCGGGAAGGGGCGGCCCTGCGGTTGGAACGGTGCTCCTCAGAACTTCCAGCTGGTGAAGGCCCAGAACTTGGTCACGTCGCGGGCGTACTCGTCGGCATCGTACATGGCCGCCTTGAGGGCGAAGACCTGCTTCCAGCTCGAGGTCCAGGACGCCACCAGGTCCAGCTCGGTGCCGTAATCGGCTCCGCCGGTGTTGGCGCTGAAATCGTGGTAGATGGCGGTGGCCTTCCACGGACCGGTCCTGTAGGCCAGGGTCAGGTAGAGATCCTCCAGGCCGTTGGCCGGCGTCTTGAGGAACATGTCGGCCCAGCCGTTCCAGGCGTGAAGCGTGGCCAGGGGGGTCGTGAAGGCACCCTTGCCCGCCTCGCCCTCCAAAACCTCGTAGGCCAGCTTGGCCGTAAAGCCGCCGATCTTCGCCCCGAGAACGCCACGGTAGTACCAGGCATCCACATTGTTGGGGTTGTCGCCGGCGTCGCTCTGCTTGGCGATCTCGGCGTCGTAGAGGAGCTTCCAGGACGCGAAGGGCACGGCCCCCTCGTCATGGACGCCGAAGGTCAGGGTCGAGGCGCCCGAGTCGGCCAGCTTGTCGTAGTCCACCAGGTAGGCGTAACCCTTCAAGGCATTGTGCTCCGCGAGCTTGCCCCCCAGGTTGAGCAGGTGGGTGCCCATCTTCTTGGTATCGCCGAAGATCCGATTCTGGTTCCACACGTAGGCGTAGGTCAGCTTGACGTGGGGAATGGCGCCGGTCGTCACCTTGAGGGCGTCGAAGGACTGATGGAACTGACGCCACCCAACGTTGCCGACGAAGCGCACGTTGTCGAGCAGGATCGCCTGCCGGCCGAACTTGAGGTCGACGGCCGAGCCGATCTTCCAGAGCAGGAAGCCCTGATAAAAATCGGTGATGGACGGGTCGGCGATCACCGGGCGATCGGACACGCCGTTCCAGTCACCACCGGCCCCCTTGTCGTTGTGCTTGTTCTCGTAACCCAGATCGAGGACGCTCTGAAACTCCACGGTGGCCGAAAGGCCCTTCCACGACTTGGTGGAATAGCCCAGGGCCGCGCGGAGCGTCGACGCCAGGCCGGTGTCCGCGAAGTTGTCGTCGTCAACGCTTTCGAAACGGTACCGGAGGTTTAACGATGGCTTCCCCTGTGTCAGGGCCTCGCCGAAGGTGGCGGCCTCCTCGTCGCCCGCCGTCGCGGGCAGGGCGAGCGCCACGGCAAGGATGACGGCGCCAAGCACCGCGATGGTCTTCCGAATGGTCTCGATGGTCATCATGGTCTCCAGATCCTCCAAATGATCTTTCAGTTAATGGTGTCCCGGGGAGAATACGGGCTCCCCGCGTCCGCGGCGGGGAGCCCGTGTCGCTCACTGGTAGAACGAGTGAAGGAATTCCTGCTTCAGATACTCCTTCTCGAATCGGAGCGGGTCCTTCTCTCCGGGTGTCTCGAGGTTCTTGAACGGCTCGGGGGCATCGTTGGCGAGGATGGAATGGCAGAGGGTGCAGTCGTCCGCGATCCACCGTCCCGAGTCGTCCACCATATCCCGGTTGTGGCAGCGGAAGCAACCCTTGCTCTCCCGGTGGCCCAGGAGGCTTGGGTACGCTCCCCAGCTAAGGTTCATGTAGGGGTGGATGTTCCGCGTCCATGCTTCCTGCAACGCAGCAATGGAGCGCCCGATGGCCCCCGCCTTCCCCGCAAGCACGCTTGGATCGTGGCTCCGGTAGAAGGCGACGACGCTGGATTCGATGCCGCGTCGGGCCGCCTCGGCCGAGGGATAATCGGCAGCGATGGCGGCCACGCCAACCTTCTTGATGTAGGGAAGGCTGCGGTCGATCATTCCCAGACGCATCCGCGTCTCCACGGCGCCCACGGGCGTCTCGTAAATGTGGGTCGCCCGGTTGTGGCAATCGACACAGTCCATGGTTCGGATGTCCTCCGCCCTCGGCTGTTCGTCGAGACGGCGATTGACATACCGGGTGCTGGAGCCGTCGGGCCGAGTGACCTCCACCCAGATCATCTCCTGGCGCCTGTCGTTGAGGGAGGCGTAACGAACGGTGACGTCCCGCCCCACGTGCCAGTGAATACCCCCCTCCTCGATGCTGCTGTTCACCTTGAGGCTGAGGGTGGTGTAGCGGGGGGTCGAGGCCTCGTCGTCGCCGTAGTGGACGATGGTCTTCAGGCGGTTGCCGTAGAACTTCTCCGGCCAGTGACACTTCTCGCAGGTTTCCCGCGCCGGCCGGAGGTTGTGGACGGGAGTGGGGATTGGACGCCGGTACAGGTTGAGGCTGGCCAGCCAGATCTGCCGCAAACCGTTGAGCTTGGCATCAAAGTGGGCCTTGACCCCCTCACCGACGTGGCACTGGACGCAGGCGACCCTCGAGTGGGGGGACTGCTGGTACACCACCCACTCCGGGTTCATGACCTTGTGGCAGGCGGTGCCGCAGAAGTTGGGCTGGTCCATGAAGTGAAGCCCCGCCACGCTGGCCACGGTCAGGATCAGCACGTTGATCATGGTCATGATGGCCAGGGTCCGGATCAGGGGCGCCCCGAGCGGTGTCTCCCGGAGCTCCTCCTCGCCGAAACGCCGGGCGACGAGCTCCCTCAGGGTCAGTCCCGTCTTGGCCCGTGTCCGGTACCAGCCGATGGGAATCAGCACGAGACCCAGCATGAACAGTGCCGGAAGCGCCATGAAGCTGATGAGGCCCACGTAGGCGTTGGTGACCGCGCCGGTGAGGTTCCCCAAGAGGAAGAGGAGAAACATCACCGCCGATGAGGTCACGAGGACGACGCCGGCCCGGCCCAGCCCATCGATGGAGAGGGCCCGAACGAATGTGAGGTAGCGCCGGAACATGGCGGCCCTCAGTGGGACCCGAACAGGTTCTCGTAGGTCTTCTGCATCTTCCCGGATCGGATCTCCTTCTTCAGCTCGGATGTCGGCCGATCCATCCAGTTGTGCATCGGGTTGTCCGTGAGCAGCTTTTCGACCATGGCGTTGACCTCGGGATCGTTGTACTCCTCGGCCTCCGGCAGGAACTTGAAGTAGAAGTTCTGTGCCACGTCATAGAAGCCGTGCCACCACGTGTAGTCCGGCCCCATCATGGCGGCGCCGTGGCGTGCCCGCCGTCCCTCGTGGTGCCAGAGCTCCCAGTAGGTCCACTCGATCTTGTTGGAGAAGGCCGCCTTGTGCTTCATCAGCCCCTTCTTCTTGATCAGGGCCATGATCTCGGTGGCGGGCTTGGCGAACTTCTCGTTGTACAGGCGCACCGTTGCGTCGAACTGGTAGAAATGCCCCTCGACGAAACGGTTCTCGTGACACGCCATGCAGACGTCCTTCATGTTCTTGCGCTTGCGCTGCCACTCGGACTTGTGCTTGGAGATGGGCGGCCGCAGGGTCCAGGCGATCCGCTGCCCCACATCGTGGGTCACCTTCTGGTTCAGGGTGGCCGACATGTGGCAGGTGGCGCAGGTGGGAGCGGCGTTGTAGCTGATTCCGGGGATCCACAACGCGGCGTCCAGGTTCATGTCGTCCACGTGGGTGAAGTACGCGTTGCCATGCTTGGACTCCTCGTAGATCTCCTTCTGGGGGTGGTCCGGCCCCAGGTGACACTTGGAGCAAGCCTCCGGCTGGCGTGCCTGTGCCCGGGAGAAGGCGTGACGGGTGTGGCACGCCGTGCACGAGCCCTTGGAACCATCGGGGTTGAGACGTCCGATTCCCGAGTTGGGCCAGGACTTCTTGGAGAGCTTGTTGGGAGCCTTGGGGTCCACGATGACCTTGCCGCCGTGACAGTTCTCACACCCCTGGATGGCCACCGGAGCGCCACCGGCCACGTGGGCCAGGTAGGCGTCCTTGGAATCGAGGATCTCCCCGGCGGTGGCGTGGTACGAGTTCCCGACCTGCTCGGCCTCTTTCTTGTGGCACCGCCCGCAATCCTTCGGGGTGACGAGGGTGGCGATGTAGGCTCCGTAGTGCTCGTAGGCGTCGACCTCCCGGCGGTCCGCCCGGTGGCAGTCGAGGCAGGTCACACTGTTGGCCGCGTGCTGCGAGCCGAGCCACTGTTGGTACAGGCCGGGGCTCTTCTCCTTGTGGCAGGTCATGCACTTGCCCGCCACGGTCGTCTTTTCGGTGGCGCCCTGGGCCCCACCGGCCAGACCGAGTATCACCATGCCGATCACTGCTCCACGGAACCTTCGCATCACACTCCTCCTTGTTTCAATGCCCGGTAACAACGGGTTACCAGAAGCCGGGGTCACCGGCGGATTTGACCACACGACATTCTCACGAATGTCAAAACGAAGTCTGTCATGCCATTGTCACCCCGCACATTGACCGGAGTCAAGAAACGTCGGATCTTCTCCATGCCGCGAGAACGCCGACGACGACGGCCTGGAGACGGGCGTCTCTCCCGTTCGAGGATCGACGACGACACCTCCTCGCGAGGCTGGTGACCCCTTGGACTCCGCCGCCTGGCGGCCCCGCTCGGGGTGACGTCATCGCCCCTTCGGTCTGACGACCTCACATGTGGGCCGTCAGGCTGAGGACGACGGAGCGGCCTGGCGCCAGGACTGCGTTCTCGTCGTTGGAGTCCAGGTACCGGCGATCCAGGAGGTTCCGTCCCAGGAGACGGAGCTCCAGGTGATCTCCCACGGCCCTTCCGATGCCGGCGTCCAGGGTGGCGTAGCCCGGCACCTCCTGCTCGCTGGGTCCGGGCCGTGTCTTGCGGGCGAGGACCCGGCCCCGGACCATCCACCAGAGTCCACTGGAGGTCTCCCGCCGAAGGGTCGCGAAGAGTCCGGGAGCCGGGATGTCGTCCACCGGGTCACCCGAGCCCCGGACCTCGCCGTGCTCCCACCAGGCCCCCGCCTGGAGGGCCGTCCGCTCGGCCAGCTCGATGGTGGCTTCCAGCTCGAGCCCGTGGAGCTCGGCCTCGCCCCGGTTGCGGAACCAGTAGGCCCCGTCGGCCTTGTATCGTTCGATCAGATCCTCGATCCGGTAGAGGTAGCCGCTCACCGCCAGCTGAAACCGCTCACCGCGCCACCTCAGGGCCAGATCCATCTGGCGACTGGTCTCCGGCTTGAGGTCGGGGTTACCCGTGATGGTGCCCCGTCCCGTCAGGCCGTAGTAGAAACGGTCGGACAGCGTCGCCTCGCGGAAGCCCCGGCCCAGCTGGAGGGTCAGATCGACGTTTCGCCCCAGGTCGACGCCGGCGGCGGCGAAGCCCGAGGGCTCGGAATGGGTGATGCTCGTGTCGCCGAAAAACCCTCCCCTGTTCTTCGAGCGAACGCTGTCAAAACGCAGCCCCGCCGAGAGCAGGACGGGCCCTGCACGACGGGAGACGCCTGCGAAGATCCCCAGATCGTCCCGCCGTGCCGACTCGATGGAGACCTCCGAGCTGACGGGGGCCAATCCGCCGGACCCGTCCGGCTCCCACGACCGGTTGACGGCGTGCAGGTCGAAGCGCCCCGAAACGTCCAGGCCGAGGATCAGCCGGGCCCGGCCAACGCTCCCTTCGGCTTCGAGCCTCAAACCGTAGTCCCGGGCGTCCGTGTCGGACTGGGACCGCTCCTCGAGGGTGCCGTCCTCGTTGAGCTTGTCCTTGTCCAGGATCAGCTCGTAGCTGTCCCAGGTGGCGCTGACGGCCAACCGCCGCCAGGTGCCGGAGAGCGGCTTTTGCCACGCCAGATCAAGACGGTGGGAGTTCTCCTCGGGGTAGATGTACCGCTTGAGGGGCGAGGGATTGGGCTTGCCGATGTCCCGTCCCAGGTCCGAGCGCCACGCCATCTGGAACATGCCGCCGGCCAGCTCCCGCTGCCAGGCGAGCCGTCCGCCCCTGGTCTCGCTCCCCGTGTTGGGCACGGCGCCGTCCGGGCTCGAATAGTCGTTCGCCTTGCGCCAGGAGATCCCCGCGAGCAGCCCCCCCCCCAGGACGCTCCCCGAGCCCTCGCCCCAGAGGCTCCGGTCGTTTCCCGCCGAGCCCCACGCGACGCCTCCCCGCGCACCTGGGCCGGCCCCGGGCTCGGCCATCCGCGAACGAATCCGGATGACGCCGCCGAAGGCATCCGATCCGTAGGCCACCGATCCAGGTCCGCGAATGACCTCGATCTCGTCTATGGTGTTGGGATCGAGGTAGGTCGCCGAGGGACCGGCGCGACGCTCGGTGGTCACCCGACCGTGGTCCAGGATGATCAGGGTACGGCCCTTGGGCAGGCCTCGGAGGGCCGGCACGGCGGCCGGACCGACGCCGCTGGCCGAGGCGCCCGCGACGTCTTCGATGGCCTCGGCCACGTGGGCCGGCTGGCGCTGTTCGAGATCGCTGCGCCCGATGACGGCGACGGCAGCCGCCGGCGGCAGCTCCAGGTCTGGAGACGAGCCACTGACCACCGTCACGGTCTCGCCGAGGGGCTCGGCCGTGATGGTCAACGGCCCTTTTGCCGACAGATGAGCGACCGTGACCGGTCGGTACGCGACCCCGTCGGGCCGCGCGATCAGCAGAACGAACGGTGTCTCTGGATCGGGCTCCAGGGTGAACCGGCCCCGAGCATCGGCCAGGACGGTGCCCGGACGTCCACCGATGGAGATACGGGCGCCGGCCAGGGGCTTGCCTCCGGGCCCGAGAACCTGACCGTCGAAGGCCAGGGCCGCTGCCGGCAGCAGAATCGCCGCCAGCGCGAATCGACCAAGGTATTGCATAAGATCCTCCTTGCTTCTTCCAGGAATCCACGGGCAGCACACCCCAGCCTGGGGCGTCACTGCGTCCAAGGGTCGAATCGGCCTGGAGAGCGGAGGATCATTCCCGCAATGGAACCGGAACGGAGGAGATGGCCTGGGCCACCATGATCGAGCCGACGCCCGGCTCCGCCAGCCTCGGAGAATCTCCGTGGGCCAGGGGCCGGAGCGCGGCCGGGAGCGGCTCCCGGGGCAGGGTGGCCGGCGCCGCGCGTCCCGAGGGCCACGAGGCCCGGGCCCCGGGCGACAGCCCCCCCTTCCGGACGGCCGGGGCGGAACCGCGCCCCACCCACAGCTCGCCCCCGCGACGGGTGACGGGGTTCAGGCGCCCGCCGGGGCAGGCAATGGCGAAGGCCGGGCCGGGCTCCCCCTCGATCTCACGACCCTCGCTCCCCCAGCGCAACACCAGGCGTGCGGAGACCGCCGGCAGGTCGGGAACCCGCCACAGCCACGTTCCAAAGGCCCCGGGTAGACTCTCTGTCACCCGCAGAGGCTCCCGCCCGCTGCCGTCGAGCACCAGGAGAAGCTCCAGCTCGTCGGCGCACGCCGGCGCGGTCCAGGACACCTCCACCAGCTGGCCCGCCCTGACCACGGCCGGACGGCCCACGATCCGGGGGCCGGCCAGGGCGCTGACGGCCGGCCAGGCCATCACCAGCACCAGGACCGTGGCCTTCAAAGCATGGGGGATGGAGCGAGACCAGCGAGACCTCGGAGCGGGTTGGGACATGGCGGCGGCATCATAACACTGGTTGCGCTTGGGAGGGACCTGCGCCACAATCGCAAGGGAGGTGCGCATGGAGCAGCAGTGGCATCACACGACGGTGGTCGCGGTGCGCCGGGGCGGGTCCGTGGCCGTGGGATCCGACGGTCAGGTGACCCTGGGCAACACGGTGCTCAAGGGCACCGCATCCAAGATCCGGCGCCTGGCCGGTGGCAAGGTGGTGGCCGGGTTCGCCGGCTCCGTGGCGGACGCCCTGGCACTGTTCACGCGATTCGAGTCCAAGCTCGAGGCCTTCGGCCACAACCTGGAACGGGCCGCCGTGGAGCTGGCGCGGGAGTGGAGAACCGATCGCGCCCTGCGCCATCTGGAGGCCATGCTGGTGGCGGCGGACCTCAAGACGACCCTGCTGATCTCGGGCACGGGTGAAGTGCTCTCCCCCGACGACGAGGTCGTGGCCGTCGGTTCCGGCGGCGGTTACGCCCTGGCCGCGGCCCGCGCCCTGATCGCCCACACGGAGCTGTCCCCCGCCGATGTGGTCCGGGAGGCCCTCCGCATCACTGCGGGAATCGACATCTACACCAACGATCACATCACCATCGAGGAGCTCGCACCGTGAATCTGGACAACCTAACGCCCAAGGAGATCGTCAGCGAGCTGGACCGATATATCATCGGGCAGAACGACGCCAAGAAGGCCGTGGCCGTCGCCCTGCGCAACCGGTGGCGACGGCAGCAGCTGGATCCCGAGCTGCGCGAGGAGATCGCGCCCAAGAACATCATCATGATCGGCCCAACGGGCGTGGGCAAGACGGAGATCGCTCGCCGGCTGGCCCGGCTGACGGGCTCTCCCTTCCTCAAGGTCGAGGCGTCCAAGTTCACCGAGGTCGGCTACGTGGGCCGGGACGTGGAGTCCATCGTGCGCGACCTGGTCGAGGCCGCCGTCCAGCTGGTGCGGACCGAGCAGTCGGCCGCCGTCAAGGTCCGCGCCGAACGGGCCGCCGAGGAACGGCTCCTCGACCTGCTGATCCCCCAGGGCGGCGGCGCCGGGGACGAGCGCTGGGAGGAGAACCGGAGGGCCGTCAAGCGGCTGCTCCGCGACGGCCAGCTGGAGGAGCGCGAGGTGGAGGTGGAGATCCAGGAGACCCGCATGCCGACCCTGGACCTCTTCACTCCCCAGGGCATGGAATCCATGGGGATCGACTTCAAGGACATGTTTTCGGGCCTCCTGGGCAAGAAGGCCCGCAAGAGGATGAAGGTGGCCGACGCGCGGAGGATCCTGGTGGCCGAGGAGGAGGACCGGCTGATCGACCGGTCCCAGGTGGAGTCCGAGGCGCTTCGCCGGGTCGAGGATGGCGGCATCGTCTTCCTCGATGAGATCGACAAGATCGCCTCCCGAGAGGAGGCCGGCCACGGCCCCGACATCTCCCGGGAGGGTGTCCAACGGGACCTCCTCCCCATCGTCGAGGGCACGACGGTCAACACCAAGTACGGTCCCGTGCGGACCGACCACGTGCTGTTCATCGCCGCCGGCGCCTTCCACGTTTCCCGTCCCTCGGACCTGATCCCCGAGCTCCAGGGCCGCTTCCCCATCCGCGTCGAGCTCCACGCGCTGGACTCCGCCGATTTCAAGCGAATCCTGACGGAGCCCGAGAACTCACTGGTCCGCCAGTACACGGCTCTCATGGCCACTGAGGAGGTGGAACTCACCTTCGAGGAAGCCGCCCTCGACGTCATCGCCGAGATGGCGGCGGCCATCAACGATTCGGCCGAGAACATCGGCGCCCGGCGCCTCCACACGGTCATGGAACACCTGCTGGAGGAGATCTCCTTCACGGCGCCGGATCTTAAGGGCCAGCGCTGGGTGGTGACGGCGGACATGGTCCGCGAGCGGCTGGAGCCCCTGGTCACCGACCGCGACCTGGCCCGGTACATCCTGTGAGGGGGGGAGCGGCGTGCGGCGTCTCCTGATCCCGCTCCTCCTCGCGACCGCCGCGGCCCCGGGCTGCGGCCGGAAGGGCCCACCCATGCCGCCCGTCATCCGGGTCGCCGAAAGGACGCGGGATCTCAATGTCGTCCAGGATGGCACGACGGCGGTACTCCGGTGGAGCTACCCATCCATGACCCGCGACGGAGGACCCCTGCCGGATCTGGAGGCCGTCGAGGTCCTGCGGGCCAGCATCCCCACCGCCCAGGAACCCAAGGGCGGCGGCCCCCGCTTCCGTTCCCTCCAGATCCAGGTGATGAACGGCCGGGCCGAGCGCCTGGCCCTGCTGGAGGAGAGTGGCCTGGCGGCCGCCACCCGGGGGCCGGAGCTCGTTTACCACGACGACCTGCTGGCGTGGCACGAGACCAACAAGGACAACGGTCCCATGGTCATCTGGTACGCCGTCCGCTCCATCTGCTGCGGCGGACGGATCTCCGAATACTCCAACATCGCCCGTCTGGCCCCCCGGGTGCCGCCGCCACCCCCAACGGGGCTCGAGGCCGAACCCCGGGCCGACGGCATCGTCCTGACCTGGACACCGGCCGAAGACCTTCCGGTTTTGGTGGAGCGGGCCGGGACGGACCAGGCGTTCCGGCGGGTGACGGCCAACCCCGTCGAACCGCCGTGGAAGGACGTCGGCGCCCGTCAGGGTTCCACCTGGCGGTACCGCCTGCGTTCGGTCGCCACGGCCAAGACGACCCGGATCATCGGCGCCGAGGCCGCCACCATCACCGTGGACTATCCCGACATCTACCCGCCGGCCACACCCGAGGACTTCATCTGCCTGCCCGAGGAGGGCAGCATCCGCCTCCGCTGGTCCCCCGTCGGCGATGCCGCGGCCTACCGGATCTTCCGGCAACGGCGCGGCGCCAAGCACTGGGATCACCTGGAGATGCAGTACAAGGGGCTGGAGTACCGCGACGAGTCGCCGCCCATCGGATCCCTGACCTACGCCGTCAAGGCCGTCGACGCGGGCGGCAACGAATCCGAGGCCGCCACCTGCCAGGCCGTGGCCGTTCCCAAACCATGAGCGACCGCCTGTTCAAGGTCGAGGGCGCCGGGAACGATTTTCTCCTGGGAACGGGACGGTGGGCCGAACGGCTGGCACGCGATCGGGAACTGGTCGTACGGCTCTGCCGGAGGCGACGCGGCGTCGGCGCCGACGGCGTCCTGGCCCTCTTCCCCGAGGACGCGACGACCCTCCGTCTCGTCTACCGCAACGCCGACGGTTCCAACGCCTGCTTCTGCGCCAACGGCACCCGCTGCGCCGCCCGGGCCGGCGTCGAGCTTCTGGGGCTGCCCGCCGGGGGCCTGACGGTCCTGACGGGTTGGGGCCCCATCGGGGCCACCGTTCACGGCGAGACCGTCACCCTCGAGCTGCCACCGCCCGAGGCCGCCCCCCGGCC
>CAZXNA010000013.1:0-40230 GCA_964641295.1 uncultured Thermoanaerobaculia bacterium | reverse complement strand
CTTCGGCGCGCGCCCGCGCGCGCGGGAAGGGGGGCCCGCCGCGGGAGCGCCGCCCCGGGGGGCGGTGGCCCGCGGGCCGGCTGGGCCGTGGGGGGGGGCCAGGGGCAACGGGGAGGGTTGGCGGGCCGCTGGATTCTGGTCCTCGGGGCCGGAGCCATGGCCCGCCTGGCAGCGTCCCGCCTCGTCCGGAGGGGTGCCGGGACCGTCATCATCGCCAATCGGACCTTGGAGCGGGCGACAGAGCTGGCCCGTTCCATCGGCGCCCTGGCCATTCCATGGGCCTGGCGCGCAACGGCCCTCCGCCGCGCCGATGCCGTCCTCGTGGCCACGGGCGCGCCGGAGCCGGTTCTCCGGCCCGAGGATCTCCTTCACGCCGTGGAGGGCCGGGTCCGACCCCTGGTCGGCGTCGACCTCTCCGTTCCACGCAACCTCTGGCCTCCAGAGCCTCATCCCCCCGGCCTGGTCGTCGCCGACGTGGCCTCGTTGACGCGCCGTCTCGAGGGTCAGCGGCGTCGCAGGAGGACGGCCATCGAGCAGGTCGAACGGATCGTCGAGGAGGAGCTCAACCTGTGGATGGATTGGGCCGGTCGAAGGCCCCCGATCGCCACCTGCCGGGAGGAGTTGCTCCATGTGCGCTGACCCGTCCTTTCCCTGGCAAAGGAGTACGCCATGTTTCCCGTGATGCTCTCCGTCCGTGACCGCCGTTGCCTCGTCGTCGGAGGGGGCGGTGTCGCCCTGCGGAAAGTCGACGGTCTCCTGGCCGAGGGCGCCCGGGTCACCGTCGTGGCGCCCGAGGTGGTGGAGCCCCTGGAAAGGCTGGCCCGGGAGGGACGGATCACCCTTGAGAGGAGAAGCTACCG
This sequence comes from uncultured Thermoanaerobaculia bacterium, assembly GCA_964641295.1. Classification (GTDB taxonomy): domain Bacteria; phylum Acidobacteriota; class Thermoanaerobaculia; order Thermoanaerobaculales; family Sulfomarinibacteraceae; genus JAADFK01. The sequence goes on along the minus strand of CAZXNA010000013.1, from coordinate 39,370 downwards.
GCGGGGCGAGGGCACCGGGTACGCCCTGGTCTTCGCCACCACCGACCACCCCGAGGTCAATCGGCGCGTCTTCGACGATGCCAGCAGCGCCGGCGTTCCCGTCAACGTGGCCGACGTGCCTGAGCTCTGCACCTTTCACGTACCCGCCGTCATCCGGCGGGGGTCCCTCCGGGTGGCCATCGCCTCCGAGGGTGAAGCTCCGTTCGCAGTACGCCGGCTGCGCCAGGTCCTGGAGAAACGGTTCGGGCCCGAGTGGGGCGAGTGGATGGAGGCTGCCGGCCGCTTCCGCCGGCGGGTGCGTGGAGTGTCCGCCGACCGCGCCGTGCGAGAGTCCCTTTTCGATCGCTTCTTCGAGAGGTCGGTGGATGGCGATTCACTGAACGTCCGCGTCCCCCCGGAGACCGAGCTGCGCGAGATCCTCGGCACACCCGGGGAGGCGCCCGGCGGGCCCGTCCAGAGCGGCGATGGAGGCAATCCAGGGACCTCCGACGCCGGTGGCTTCGTCTCCCTCGTGGGTGCGGGCCCGGGATGCGCCGGGCTCCTGACCCTCCGCGGCCACCGGCGGCTCATGGCCGCCGACGCCGTCGTGTACGACCGCCTCGCAGCGCCCGCCCTGCCGCCCGAGTTGCCTCCCTCGGTCGAGCTCCACCCCGTTGGCAAGCGGCCCGGGCACCACCCCGTCCCCCAGGAGGAGATCAGCGCACTCCTGATCCGGCTGGCCCAGACCGGGAAGCGGGTCGTCCGTCTCAAGGGCGGCGACCCCCTAGTCTTCGGGCGGGGCGGGGAAGAGGCCGAGGCCCTGGCCAGGGCCGGGGTACCCTTCGAGATCGTCCCCGGGATCACCGCCGGTATCGGTGCCACCGCCTTCGCCGGAATCCCCGTGACCTACCGCCGGGAGGCGGTCCGGGTCACCTTCGTCACGGCCCATGAATGTTGCAAGAGCGAGGGTCCCCAGATCCGGTGGGACCTCCTGGCCCAGGATCCACACGGCACCATCGTTGGGTACATGGGTGTCACGACACTCCCCAAGGTCACGCGGGCGCTCCTCGAAGGCGGCATGGATCCGGACACGCCCGCTGCCCTCGTCGAGCGCGGAACGACCTCCCGCCAGCGGTCGGTCCGGGCCACCCTGGGGTCCCTGGTCCGGGCTGCCGAGGGGGCCGGGGTCCGCCCGCCGGCCCTCTTCATCATCGGCCCGACCGTCAGACATGCGGACCGGTTAGACTGGTTTGGGAGACTTCCCCTTGTCGGGAGGCGCGTTCTCGTTCCGGAAGGTCTCCGGCCCCTGGCCGAAGGGTTGGAGCTGGACGGTGCGGAGGTTGTCGTCGTTCCCGTGCCTCTGACGCCGGCGGCACGGGTCGTCGTGGCCGCGCAGCCGTTGACCGACTGTATCGTCGGGAGCGCGGCCGAGGTCGAGGCCTTCGACGACCAGCGGGAGGACCTCGGCTGGAGCCGGGACGTGACGACATGGGCCCTGGGGCCCGAGGCGGCGAAACGGGCAACCGGGTTGGGCTGGGCGAAGGTCGTCCAGCTCGAGGAGGGAGTGGATGCGAACATCCTCCGGGAGCGTCTTGAAAGGCGGCTCGAAGAGGCCGTGTGACGGCTGGGGCCCAACGTCCGGAAGGACAGCGGCCGGTCTGCACACTTTGGACGTACGGGGGGTGTGAGGCCATGATGCGCCTCGGCCTCCGTACCAAGTTCTTCCTCTACTCCAACTCCGTCATCGTCGTCACGGCGAGCCTGGTCGCTTTTCTCTGGATCGTCCACGCACGGCGGGCCAGCTATGACGCCACCGTCCACCGGGCCATCGACACCACCAAGGCCCTCGCCGTCCCAATCGCGCGCACCCTCGGGAACACAAGTCACGGTCCCGCACCGGCACAATCCCTCGTCCAGGAGTACATCGACGGGCTCTTCTCGAACCACCACCCGTTCTTCAAATACGCCGTCGTCTGCGACAGGAGGGGGAGGGTCCTTTTCTCAAACCGGAACGAGTTGGTCGGACAGAGTTTTCCCCGCGCCCTGGGACCCGAGGCCCTCGGCGCGCCGCCGCGTCACGAGATCCTCCTGGATACCAACGGCCGCAAGGTGCTGGAGGTCCGGATGCCGCTCCAGATATCGGGGGCCACCCTGGGCTGCCTGGCGACCGGGTTCTCCCTGGCGCCCGTGGAGGCGACCATGGAAACCGTCGGCAAGCGTGCCATCCTCGTGGCCCTGCTCCTGATCCTGGGCAACTCCATCGTCACGGCCATCTATGTGGAAACACTGATCCGGCCGATTCTCGCCCTCAACGCCACCATGAAGCGTGCCGGCAAGGGTGACCTCTCCGTCCGCGCCGACGAACGCCGGAGCGACGAGGTTGGAGAGCTCGGCAGAGCCTTCAACCACATGATGAACGAGCTCGAGAAGGCCCAGGAGGCAGCCCGGGTCCAGGCGACCCAGCTGGCCCACACGGAGAAGATGGCGGCCGTCGGCACCCTTGCCGCGGGCGTTGCTCACGAGATCAACAACCCCCTGGCGGGTATCATGAACTGCGTCGAGAGCATGATCGACAACCCCGAGGACGTGGAGCTCCGCCGCAAATACCTGGACCTGACCCACGACGGGCTCCGGCGCATCGAGCGCATCGTTCACAACCTGCTGGACTTCTCGCGGCCACGGGAACCGCGGCCCGAGCTGACCTCCCTCAACCACTGCATCAACCACGTCATCGAGCTGGTGGACTATCAGTTGAGCCAGGGTGAGATCCAGGTGCACATGGACCTTCAGGCCGACGGCGCAATGGTCCTGGCCGACCACTTTCAGATGGAGCAGCTGCTCCTCAACCTCGTGCTCAACGCCATCACGGCCATGCCGGAGGGTGGTGTCCTGACGCTCCGGACCCGTACGAAGAGATCCGAGGTCACCGCCGAGGTGTGTGACACCGGCATCGGCATCCCGGAGGAGGTGCGCCAGCACATCTTCGATCCTTTCTTCACGACCCACGAGCTGGGCAAGGGCACGGGGCTGGGCCTGGCCGTCAGCCGGCGGATCGTCCAGGCCCACGGAGGCCGCATCGAGGTCGAGAGCGAGGCCGGCGAGGGGACGATCATGCGGGTCGTCATCCCCCACCGGCCGGACCGCGAACTACGGGAGGACAACGGTGGAGATACCGTGTGAAGGTCGCCTGCTGATCGTCGAAGACGAGCCCTTGCTGAGGATCACCGTCAGCGACGCCCTGGAAAAGGAAGGCTGGATGGTCGACCAGGCCGAGGACGGCGTTCGTGGCCTGACCCTTTTCAAACGCATGCTCCACGAAGTCGTTCTCGTCGACCTGGTCATGCCGCGGATGGGGGGCATGGAGGTCCTTCGCCGGATCAAGGAGATCGCGCCCGATACGACCGTCATCGTCATCACGGCCTACGGGACGGTGGACAAGGCGGTGGACGCCATGCGCGAGGGCGCCTCCGACTTCATCACCAAACCCTTCTCCATCAGCCAGCTCCTGGTGCGCCTCAACGCCCTCTGCTCCACCCGCCAGCTTAAGCAGCGCAACATCGAACTCCAGGAGCAGCTGGAGAAGCGCTTCTCCTTCGCCAACATCATCGGAAAGAGCAAGGAGATGCAGCGTCTCTTCGAGATCATCAAGGTCGTGGCGAGTTCCGAAGCCAACGTCCTGATCCAGGGTGAGAGCGGTACTGGAAAGGAGCTTGTGGCCTCGGCGATCCACTACAACTCGCCGCGCAAGGCCCGGCCCTACATCCGTGTCAGTTGCGCGTCCCTCCCGGAGTCCCTGATCGAATCGGAGCTCTTCGGCTACGAGAAGGGCGCCTTCACCGGGGCCACCCAGCGCCGGATCGGACGCTTCGAGGCGGCCAACGGCGGGACCCTCTTCCTCGACGAGATCGGCGACCTGCCGCCCTCGATCCAGGTCAAGCTGCTCCGGGTCCTCCAGGAACGTCAGATCGAGCGCCTGGGCTCCCAGAAGACCATCAACGTGGACGTCCGCTTCGTCGCCGCCTCCCTGCGCTCCCTCGAGGAAGAGGTGGCCGGAGGCCGGTTCCGAGACGATCTCTTCTTCCGCATCAACACCGTCACCATTTCCCTTCCCCCCCTCCGGGACCGCCGGGAGGACATCCCTCTGCTGGCCCAGTCCTTCCTTCACGAGTTCACCTCCGAGCGCGGATGCGACATCGAGGGCTTCAGCGACGAGGTCCTCGAGGTCTTCGACACCTACCCCTGGCCCGGCAACGTCCGCGAGCTGCGTAACGTGGTGGAGCGGGCCGTCCTCTTCTGCCGGAGACCCAAGGTCCAGCTGGCCGACCTCCCGCCCAACATGAGCCGCCTCACGACCGCCGGGAGGGTGGCGATCCCCAACGCCCCGGTCATCCCCCTCCAGGAGGCCATCAGACAGGCCGAGATGGACGCAATTCGTGCCGCCCTGGCCCGCACCGGCGGCCGCCGGGCAGAAGCCGCGGAGCTCCTCGGGATCAGCCGCAAGACCCTCTGGGAGAAGATCAAAAACTACCAGCTCGATGACGGAACCCGCCCGGTTTGAGCGCACCGCCACGGCAGCTCCAACGTGCGGACCCTGCCGCCGGAATCCGGTGCAGAACCTTCCGTGAACGTTCAGGCTGCCTCGGGGCGACCTCTCCGTGCATCACCTCTCCCCTCCGGACCCCACCGAACGGCCGGGGAACGGGGTGACCGCCGGGGCGCTTCCTCCTCGTTCCCCGACGCCTCCCGGCCACGACCATGGACTCATACACCCCGCCGGGAGGACTTGGCGTCATGATCATAAAGGCATAAAAACATATCATCATGTTTTTCTTTTTCGACAACCGGAGACCGGGGATCGAGAGTGCAATGACGCCCGGGTGAGGTGTTGCCACAAGCAACCCGCAGCCGGCTCTGGAGCCATGCCGTTCGAGCCGTCGTGGAGGAGGTTGACATCATGAAGTTTCGGGATGTGCTTCGTTGTGGTTTTCCGTTTTCCGGCGCCATCGTGCTGGCGCTGGGACTGACGCTTGCCGCGGCCTGGCCGGCGGCGGCCGAGGAACCGGGGGCACGCGCGGGATGGACGGACTTCGGTCCGCTCAACAAGGAGCCCTACGACGTGGCCGTGGCGGGGAACTACGCCTACACGGCGGATACCCACGGCCTGACCATCTACGACATCTCCGATCGCACCCATCCGGTGAGAACCGGTGATTTCCTCCTGAAGGAGGTTGGAAGGGGCGTGGCCGTCTCGGGATCCATCGCCTACGTGGCCGACGAGGCCCTGGAGATCCTCGACGTCAGTGACCCGAAGCACCCGACGCTGCAGAGCTCCACGGATGTGCCGGGCGATCCCACCCATCTGGCCGTCTCGGGCCACACTCTCTACACGGCCGGCTTCTCCCTCTGTGTGCTGGACGTGACCGACCCGAGGCATCCCTCCGTCCTCGGCACCCTTGACACTCCGGGAACCGCCCGGGGTATCGTCCTTTCTGGCAGCCTCTTGTACATCGCCAGCGGCCCCAACGGTCTCCTGATCGTCGATGTGTCCAACCCCGCCAAGCCGAGCATCCTGGGCACCCTCGACACCGGTGACTCGGCCTACGATGTTGCCGTGTCGGGCAGCACGGTCTACGTGGCCAACGGCAACTCGGGGCTCATGACGGTGGACGTGTCCAACCCCGCCAAACCGGTCAAGCTGGGAAGTTACGACACGCCCTACCTTTCCACCGGAATCGCCGTCTCCGGCACCACCGTCTATGTGGGGGACTACTCCTCCCTCCAGCTCATCGATGTCTCCGATCCTGCCCATCCGTCGTTGGTGGGTTTGGTCGAGGGCACCCCAAGATTCCTCGCCAAGGTCGCCGTGTCGGGCAACACCGTGTGGGGGGTGGATTTTGCCGTGGGGGTCGAGGGGTTCGACGTGTCGGACCCGTCCAACCCGGCGTTGGTCAGCAGCCTTTTCACCACGGGCGATGCCACTGCCGTCACGGCCGCCGGTCATTTCCTCTACGTGGCGGACGACGCCGCCGGCCTCCAGATCATCGATATCGCCGACCCCGAGTACCCGGTGGTGGCCGGTGGGATCCCGCTGGAGTCGTGGACGGACGGGATTGCCATCTCCGGCACCATGGCCTACGTGGCCGATTTCTATTCAGGGCTCAAGATCGTCGACGTATCCGATCCGGCCCACCCCCAGCTGGTGGGGGAAGCGGAGGTGCCGGAGCGGGCCGACGACGTCCGCGTTGCGGCAACGACGGCCTACGTGGCCGATGGCAGGAACGGCCTCGTGACCTTCGATGTGTCCAACCCCGGCGCACCTCGCCAGCTGGGAAGCTGGCCCATGCCGAACGGTGCCAAGTCCATCGTTCTTGCCGGCTCCACCGCCGTGGTGGCCAATTACCAGGTCATCCAGCTCCTTGACGTCTCCGACCCCGGTGATCCCGAGCTCCTGGCCACCATTCCCGATGTGGATATCTCCCAACGCGGTCTCGCCCTCTCGGGCAACCTGCTGTTTGCCGCGGACGAACGCACGCTGAGAATCTACGACATCTCGGATCCCGGGGCGCCGGTGGTCCTTGGCAGCGTCGAAACCCAGCTGTGGATCACCGGAGTCGCCGTCGCCGGCAGCACGGTCCTCGTCGCCGGGGAAGGTGCCGCCTGGGAGACGGTGGACGTCTCCAATCCGGCGAACCCCGTGCTGGTCGGATCCCCGAATGAAACATGGCGGGGCCCCACCGGCATCACCGTGTCCGCCGACCGCGGCACCTTCTGGCTGACGGAAGGCCCCATCGTGGAGGGCTACTCCATGGGGCTCGACTTCTGCCCCACCATGACGGTCAGCGTCAGCCCGCAGGCCGTGGCCGCCGGGGGTTCCACCGCCACCGTCACCGTTCATGTGACCGACAATTCGGGTAACCCCGTCACCGGGGAGCAGTTCGTCGCCTGGCCGGCCTCGGGCAGCCTCACGGCCTTCACCGACCACGGCAACGGCACCTACACCGCCACTTACACCTCGGGCGACATCGTCGGCTGGGTGGACATCCCCGTCTCGGTGGCCGACACCTACTGTACGGCCACCGGCACGGTCCACGTGACCTTCCCGGCCAACCCGACATTCAGCGATCACATGCTCGGCAACTACAGAATGATCCCCGGCAGCGCGCACATCCAGGGCGCCCACGGCACCTCCTGGCGCTCCGACGCCGTGCTCCACAACCCGGGTCCGCGGGCCGCCGCGGCGGCCCTCTTCTTCCTCGAAGGCGGCAAGGACAACTCCCAGGCCGTGGGCCGGCCGGTGACCGTTCCCGCCGGCGGCTCCCTGGCACTGGACGATTTCGTGCTCTCCACCTTCGGACGCGACGGTGCTTCCGGCGCCGTCCTCGTCACCTCCGACGAGCCGTTGCTCGTGACCTCCAGGACCTACAACGACGCCGCCTCGGGAACCTACGGCCAGCTCGTGCCGGGGATCTCCACCGCCGGCGCCATCCGCGGCGACACCGTCGTCCGCCTGATCCAGCTGACCCGCAACGGCGATTTCCACACCAACATCGGCTTCGCCAACGCAACGGACACACCGCTCCACGTCACCGTGGAGCTCCACCGGGCCGACGGCACGCTCATCGGCTCCCCGGACTACACCATTCCCCCCATGGGCTTTTACCAGAAGACCGACATTCTCGGCACGGATGCCGACGACGCCTACGCCATCGTCAGCTCCGACACGTCCGGCGCCCGCTACTTCACCTACGCCTCCGTGGTGGACAACCGTTCGGGCGACCCCATCTTCGTTCTCCCCGTGGAGGCCACGACGGAGTCCCTGATGATTCCGGCGGCCGCCGCCGTTCACGGTCTGGCCGGCACCAACTGGCGCACCGACCTGGAGCTGCACAACGCGGGGAGCTTCGCCGCCTTCATCGACGTGTACCCCCTGCTGCGTGGCCAGGCCAACCCGAATCCCGACGCCAAGGCGTTCAGGGTGGAGCCGGGGGAGAGCCTTCGCCTGGACGATGTCCTCGGCAAGGAGTTCGGCATCTCCGGCGCCGCGGCCCTTCTGGTCTCCTCCTCCTCCTTCAGTCCCATCATGGTCACCAGCCGGACCTACAACGACACCTCCACGAAGACCTACGGCCAGTTCATTCCTGCCCTGCCGTTGACCGCCGCCACCGGGGCCGTCCGCGGCGGTCGCCTGGTCCAGCTCTCCCAGTCGGCCACGGACGACACCGGCTTCCGCACCAACATCGGCCTGACCAACGCTACCGACACCGCCACCGACGTGGTCATCGCCCTTTACGACGGCGCTGGCCACCACCTCGGGGACGTCCCGCAGCACCTCGAGCCCTACGAGTACGTCCAGATCGACCGCATCTTCCGGAAAGTCACTGGAGCGGCCGTCGACAACGGCTACGCCATCGTCAGCTCCTCGACGCCCGGCGCCGGCTTCTACGCCTACGCCTCCGTGGTGGACAACGTCTCCGGCGACCCCATCAACATTCCCGCCATGTGGTAGGGAGACAACCCACCCGCGCCTGCGGCCGCTCCGGCGGCCGCAGGCGCCGTCCCCCTTTTCATCTCTCCTCTCTTTCTCCAGTCCTCATCTTCTCTCCCCTTACCGCCTCACCCCTCACTTCAACAAAAACACGGCCGGCCCGGAGGCCGGCCGTGCGGCGGAGGGGGGAACGAACCCCGGATACGCTACTTCTTGGCGACCTCGCCGGTGGCGGCGCCGTGGAGCTTGATCTCCACCTTCTCCTCGAGCCCCGCGTAGTACTCCCGAAGGATCGCAACGACCTCCGGCTTGGAGAACTCCTTCGGTACCGGCTTGCCCTCGGAGAGCATCTTGCGCAGCATGGTGCCCGACAGGAGCAACCGGGAGCCGGAGACGTGGTTGCCGTGCTCGTCGATGACGGCCTTGCTCTCGTGGGGACAGGTCTTCATGGAGGCCATCTCGCCGCAGTCGTAGCAGTAGAAGGTCCAGTCCATCTTCAGGGCCTGCAACCGGAGGGCGCCGTGGGGGATCTCGTCGAAGATCCTGTGGGCGTCGAAGGGACCGTAGTAGTCACCGACACCTGCATGGTCCCGGCCGACGATCAGGTGGCTGCACCCGTAGTTCTGGCGGAAGACGGCATGGAGCAGGGCCTCACGCGGTCCGGCGTAACGCATCTCCAGCGGGTAGCCGCCCTGCACCACGCGCTCCTTGCGGAAGTAGTTGTTGACCAGGGCGTCGATGCATTTGACCCGGACATCGGCAGGGATGTCGCCCGGTTTGAGCTTGCCCAGGAGCTGGTGGATGTAGACGCCGTCACAGACCTCGATGGCGACCTTGGCCAGGTAGGCGTGGGAGTTGTGCATCGGGTTTCTCAGCTGCAGGGCCGCCACCGTGCTCCATCCGCGTTCGTCGAAGATGGCCCGTGCCTCGGCGGGGCGCTGGTAGAGGCTGCCGAACTCCCCGGGAAAGAACGACTCGGAGAGCACCTTGACGGGACCCGCCAGGTTGACCTCCTCCTGGGCCATGACCTTCTGGACACCTGGGTGCTCCAGGGCCGTGGTCCTGAAAACCTGCTGGCATTCGTGCTCCCGGTCGATGGTGTACTTCTCCTCGACCTTCATGGTCCCCATCAGTTCGCCCGAGTCCCCGTCCACCAGCGCCACCTCCTCGCCTACGGCGATGGAGTCGGCCAGACCTCGGGATGCCGAGAGGGTGATGGGAATCGGCCAGAAAAGCCCATCCATGGAGGGCATGAGGTAGTCGTCACAGACGCCCTTCCAGTCGTCGTGCCCCATGAAGCCGGTCAGCGGGGTGAAGGCCCCGATGCCCAGCATGATCAGGTCCGAGGTCTCCCGGCTGGTCATGGGCACTTTCTTGAAGCTGACCGCCCGGCGGCGTTCCGCCTCCCGCTCCTCGCCCTCGAGGAGCAGCGGCTTCAGCTCCGCGCCTCCGTGTGGTGGTGTCAATCGACTCATGTTCAGACTCCTTTCTTTCTTTTTCGGCGGCGCCGGCGCACCGGCGTCCGCTCATCTTTCTCAGTGCCCGCCTCGCCGTCGGAAGATCGTCCCCACGAACAACCCCGCCGCAAGAGCGATGAGCACGGTGATTCCGCCATAGAGGTAGGCCCTCCGTTCGGCCAGCCGGGCCAGCCAGGCCACCAGGCCCTGGCGACAGACGAAGAGCTCGACCCGGGAGACGTCGATCATGGAAGTCTCCCCGAGGAAATAGGTCGTGATGGAGTAGGTGGCTTCCGGCGCCGAAACCGGTACCACCGCCCGGTAGAAGTACTTGCCGTCGGGGCCAAGGTGGATCCCGTTTTCGTCGACATGGTAGAGCCCGCGGGACTCCTCGAGACGCCAGAACCCCTCCAGCAGGCTCTCCCGCTTCTCACCGGTGCTCGTCCCCCGAAGCACCTCCACCCTGGCGCGACGGGCGACGGCCGAGGGGCCCACGGAAATACCCGATTTGCCGAGGATCCCGTTGATCTGGGGCAGGAGCTCCTTCACCGGACACGGCCGGACCACGTTGCCGCCGGGACAGCTGATATTGACCAGGTACAGGCCGGGGACATTGGCAACGGCGTACTGTTCGACGCCCAGCCAAAACGGTCCGACGCGGCCCTTGCGCATCAGACGCACCGCCCCGCTCGAGGGCGCCTCGACCACCGAGACCACCTGCCGGGTTCCCGGTGGCACCTGGCCGTAGATGAAGATCTGTTGTCCGGCGAAGCCCAGGGAGATACTCACCCGCCGCACGTCGACCCGCAGCAGCGGCCCTTGAGACGCCGCGCCGGCCTCCGGCGGCCAGGCGAACACCGCCAGGAGCACGAGGACGAGCCAGGACCCCCTCGGCATACCTACCCCCCTCCCGAGCGGGCAAACTGGATCAGGAGATCGGGAGGCGCCATCAGCCTGTAAAGAAGTGCCAGCATGACGCCCAGTACGATCACCGCCAGCAGCACGCGGATCTGCTCTCCCCGGAGCCGCCGGCTGGCCAGAACGCCCGCCTGGGCCCCCAGGGTCGAACCGAAGAACAGGGCCAGGGCCAGGAGAAGATCAACCGTGTGGTTGCTGGCAGCCTGCTCGATGGCCACGTAGATGCAGGTCAACATGATCTGGAAGAGGCTGGTCCCAACGGCCACGCGGGTGGGGATGCCGATGATGTAGATCATGACGGGCACGAGGATGAAGCCGCCTCCGACGCCGAGGAAGGCGGCCAGGATACCCACGACGAGACCGGCCGCCGCAGGCTCGAAGAACGATGTCCGAAGCCCCGACTTCGGGAACTCCATCTGCAGGGCAAGGCGCGAAAAGAAACCGGCGATGCGGCTGGGACCCGGTTCGGTCCTCTGGGAGATGCCACGAAGGGCCCGGAGCCCCTCGACGAACATGGAGATTCCCACGAAGCCCAGCAACAGCACGTAGAGCAGCTTGAGGTAGAAATCGAAGTTGCCCATGTCCCGGAGGTGGTGCACCGCCCGGACTCCCAAGAACCCCCCCGGCCAGCTTCCGGCGACCATGGCCAGTCCCATCTTGAAATCCACGTTGCCCAGCCGTGCGTGGGAAACCATTCCCGAGCTGGCCCCGGCCGTGATCTGTGCGGAATCCGTTGCCGCCGCCACCGCCGCCGGAATCCCGATGAAGACCAGGAGCGGCGTCATCAGGAAACCGCCGCCGACTCCGAACACCCCCGAAAGGAAGCCGACGAGCCAGCCGATGCCCATGGCCACGAGGGGGTTCATGGAGACCCCGGCGATGGGGAAGTAGAGCCTGAGCCTCCCCAACCAGGTCCCCGGTCCCGCGGGTCCGGAGCGATGGCGAATCTTCTTGATCATCCCCTCCGTCACCCCGGCATGGCACTGGCTGCAGGTCGCCTTCAAGCGACCCGGGTTGACGGGAGAGCGTGGATCCCGTGCGCCGAGGATCTCGTGAGAACCGTGGCAGGAGACGCAGGTCGCGACTCCCTCGATGCCGTGGGTCCAGGCGATTCCGTGAAGGGTCCCCTCGTAGCTGTCGACGATCTCCAGGGGTAGATCGGCCGAGTGGATGATCATGGGATCCGCATGGCAGTCGGGACACTGGAAAACCACCCGGGCCTTTCCCGTCGGCGAGTGCACAGCGGACACGGCCCGAACACCGTGGGCGCCGTGACACGAAACGCAGGTCGGCGCCACCTTGACGCCCGCTACGACACCCCGGCCGTGCCCGCTCACCCCGTACCCTTCGGCCTCGTGGGTGTGGCACGCGCCACAGGTATCGGCCACGTGCTTCCGGTTGACCGGAGATTGGGAATCGCCCACCGGGAAGACGCTGTGGACACCGTGGCACGAGAAGCACCGGAGAACCACCTTGGAGCAGCCCCGTTTCTGCTGACCCTCGGGGGGCAGGGCCTGCCGGGACATGCCCGGCGGCAGGCGGTGCAGAAGGATGTTGCCGGGGAGGTTTCTCTCCTCGGCCTTGTGACACGGCCGGCAGGACTCCACCGCCCGCGTGGCGCAAGCCCTGTCCATCCTGGCATCCCCCGTCACGACGGGATGGCCACAGTGGCAGTCCTGGCAGGCGGGCCGCAGGTTCTTCAGATATTGGACATCGTGGGCCGTCGTCCGAAAGGCATCGTGGAGATCCGGATGGCACTCCCCGCCCGAGCAGCGGACACCCTCCTTCGAGGGCGGCTGCGTCGAGTGGCAGTCCCCACACCCCAGCCCGGCGTGCTCACGGTTGACCGGCAACCCCTCCGCCGCCGCCAGCCCGCACGCAATCACCACGGCAATGCCGGCGACGATCTTGGGAAGTGGGCGGGGGGCGATGACGTCCACGCTCCCTCCTCACCCCGGTCTGGAGTCCGGGCCGGCCTTCCGGCGCGGACCCCTGGCACCACGAGCTGCACCCTCGTCGTCGGCCGTCCCGTTGAGCCGCGACGGCCTGAACAACCGGTGATGCCCGGAACGTGCCATGGCGTCCCCTCAACTCCCCCCGGTCATCCGTTCGTGGGTCATGGCCAGGGTCCGGTAGAGGGCGTGGGCGAACTTGGAGTAGGGGAAGGTGAGGAACAACGTCAAGACGAAGGAAAGGTGGGCGACGTAGAGACCACCGGCCACCTGGCCCGGGAGCGCAAAACGCGCGATTTCCGAGAGGACACCCGTGCCAACGACCAGGAGGACCACCGTCAGGAAGAAGGTGTCGAAGGCCGTCGTGCCGCCGCTGACCTCGGGGCGAGTCCACCGTTCGACGGCCAGCAGCACGACACCGACCACCAGCAGGACGGCCGAGAGGTTCCCGAGGATCTTGAAGGGATGGCCCAGGGGAAGGGGCATCTCCATCCCGAAGCCGTACAGGGCGACCACCAGCAGACCCGAGGTCACGGCGGCGCCGATGAAGCCCCACATGAGGAGGAGATGGCCCGTGCGCCGGGGCCTGGCCGCCTCACAGCTGGCGAAGCGGCGGTGTGTGGCGATCTCGGCGACCGCCGGAACCAGCGCCCCCAGGAAGGACCCCTCCCGGGGTGGGCCGGAGGAGCCCAGGACGGTCCAGAACCGTCTCCCGCCGATGAAACCGACGACCAGGACCCAGACGGCCACCGGCAGAAAGACCGAGTAGATCAGCACGTGGGGTACCACCTGCTCGAAGGCCTGCACGTGGGCCGGCCAGGAGAGATGGCCCGTCAGGCCGAGGAGGACGACCCAGAACAGAAGCGGGGCCCCCAGGAGCAGGGGCCATGTGGCCCGGGCCTTCCCCACCAGCCGTCCCAGCCAGGCCGGCGTCGCCAGCCGCTCGATGACCATGGAACGAACGGCCTGGAGCACGTCCCCGGGCCGGGCGTTCCGCGGGCAACGCACGGTGCAGTCGTTGCACTGGTGACACAGCCAGACCGCCGGATCGGCCGCAAGACGGTCGATCAGTCCCCACTGGGCCAGGAGCATCTGACGGCGCGGAAATGGTTGATTGTCCGGCGCCAGGCTGCACACCGCCGAGCAGGTGGCGCACTGAAAGCAACGCCGGGCCGTCTCGCCTCCCCGCCGGCGAAGCTCGTCGCGGGCCTCGGGTGACGGCGCAATCAGGCTCGGCCCACGAGTCTCACCTGCTTGCGTCGCGAGACCGTGGAGGCGCCCGTCTGCGGGGGAGGTCGAGAGAGGCGGCGCCGAGGCGTGCTGGAGGCACGTCGCAGGCGCCGGCGATCCGGGAGACGCCTCAATGGCGGGGGTATCTGCAGTCGCAGCAGGAAGCCGGTGAGATTCGTGGGTCAAGCTCGCCATCCCTTGCCTCCTCCCTCAGAAACCCTTGTAGGGGTTGGGTTCCAGCTCGTCGATGGCCTCGGCGAACTCGTCCAGGATCTTGGGGATCCTCTCGAACTCGTCGTGGGCCAGCTCGACGATCCGGATCCGGTCGGACTCCAGGGCCAGCCGATCCAGGGTCTCCTGGACGTTCCCCAGCCGCGTGGAGGCCAGCTCCGATCCCCTGATGTAGTGGCACTGGTAGTCGTCCCCGTACTTGCAGCCGATCAGGATGACACCGTCGATGCCACGCGAGAGCGCATCTGCGATCCAGACGATGTTGACGGACCCAAGACAGCGGACGGGAACAATACGGACCCAGGGGTTCCAGCTCTTGCGGAGCTGAGCCGCCGCGTCGAGGGCCGGGTAGGCGTCGTTCTCGCAGAGAAGCGCCAGAATCCTCGGCTTCTCCTCGTCCTCCTCCGGGACCTCGATGGCCCTGATCATGCTGGAGACGGCGTCCACCGAGTAGTCCGGGAAGGAGATGATCCGCTCGGGGCAGGCCCCCATGCAGATGCCGCAGTGACGGCACCGCAGCGGGTTGAACTCCGGTGTCCCCTTCTCGTCCTCGTTGAGGCTTCCGAAGGGGCACTCTTCGGTACATCGCTTGCACTGGGTGCAACGCTGGAGGAAGAACTCGGGGACTCCAAAATCGCCCGAACGGGGGTGGACCGCCTCGCCGCGGCGGGCCGCCTCGATGCACTGGACGGCCTTGAGGGCCGCGCCCCAGGCATCCTCCACGGCCTGGGCTGGGTCCATGGGCGCCCTCACGGCCCCGGCGGCGTAGATGCCCGTCCGCCGGGTCTCGTAGGGGAAGCAGATGTAGTGGGAGTCCGGGAAGGCGTAGCGAAGGACCGGCAGGTCGGGTCCCTGACGGTAGTCCAGGTTGAGGATCTCCGTGCCCTCGTGGGCAGCCAGCTCCTCGGCGATCTTCCGGGCCTCCTCCCGCTGGACTTCCGACTCGCCGTGCTCGGCCCGGTGCTGGGCGTCGTGGAGGGCACGAATGGCCTCCCCGTCTGCCGAGTTGGGAACCATGCCGACGGCCAGGACGACGAGATCGGCCTCCATGGCCGTGGCGTCGGGGATGAGGCTCTCCTCCAGGTGGACGGTCAGCTTCCCGTTGCCGTTCCCCGTCACCGCGGAGACCTCGGCCCGCATGAAATACGTCCCGGCCTGTTCCTGGGCCGCCTCGTAGAGGTGCTCCAGCTGGCCCGGCGTTCGGATGTCGCGGTACAGCACGCAGGCCTCGACCTCCGGGAAGTCCTTCGATAGCTTCAGAACCTGGCGCATGGTCGTGGCGCAGCACTCGCCCGAGCAATAGGGCAGGTGCTCCGGGTCCCGCGATCCGGCGCACTGGACGAAGACGATCCTTTCAGGAGGCTTCCCATCGGAGGGCCGGACAAGCCGCCCCTCGGCCAGCATGAGGTCCAGCTCCCGCGCCGTGACGACGTTCGGGGAAGCGTCGTACCCCAGCCTCTTCAGCCGGGAGGCGTCGTACGGCTGAGCGCCCGTCGTCTGGATGACGGCGCCGACGTCGAATTCCTCGTCTCCATTCGCTCCCCGAACCGTCACGTGGAATTGGCCGGGCTGGCCGGCGATGCGGGCGATCCGGCTCGAGGTCATCACCCGGATCCGTTCGTTGCCCCCGATCTCTTCCACGAGACCGGGAATCCTGGAGGGTTGAGGCCTGTCGTAGGGAGGCGCCATGGGAAGGTGCTCCGGCAACCCGGCCAGCGCTCCACCGAGGCGATCCTCGGCTTCCACAAGTACGACGTCGTGGCCCATGCCGGCCGCGGCCAGGGCCGCCTCCAGACCCGTCAAACCCCCGCCGACCACGAGGACCGTGTCCTCGATCTCCTCCTGGAGCCGTACAGGCAACTTCTCGGTCTCGACCTTGGCCACGGCCATCCGCACAAGGTCCTCGGCCAGGGCCTGGGTGTCCTCGTCGCCCGGCGGGTGGGTCCAGGTCACCAGCTCCCGCAGGCCCAGCCGCTCGACGACGGTCTTCTCCGGGTCGAAGCGGAAGGCCTGCCGCTGGGAGCGGGGCGAGCATCCCGCCAGCACAAGCGAGTCCACCTCACCGGAGTCCAGGATCGAGTGCAGGGCGGCAACGCCCTCCTCCGAACACAGGCAGGGGTGGGTGAAAACGGTGGCGCCGGCCTCCTCGGCCACGCCCTGGAGCGCCTCCATGTCCAGGGCCTCGCCGATGCCGCAACCCGAGCAGAGAAAGACGCCGATCGTGTCCATCACGACCTCCTTCCCGCGGCCACCAGGGCCCGCGCGGCCGCCCCCGTCGCATCCCGGACGGAGGTCGCCACGTCGGCGGGCCGGTGGGCGACGCCGGCCACCGCCAGCCCACGCTCGGGATCACTGACGGCGAATCCGTCCTCGTCCCTCGAAAGGCCAAAGGGGTCGTCCGCATCGGGCACCATGCCCGTGGCGAGAACGACCAGGTCGGCCGACTCGTGGAGCAGGGCACCGGCCTCGGCATCCTCCACAGTCAGCTCCAGGCCCCGGCCGTTCCTCTCGACCTTGCCCACCTTGCCCTTGACCAGCCGGACGCCCTTGGTCTCCGCCACACGCATCAGGAAATCCTCATTGCGGCCCGGTGTCCTCCGGTCGATGTAGTAGATGGTGATCTCGCTCTCCGGAAGCTGCTCCTTGACGTAGAGGGCCTGCTTGAGGGACGCCAGGCAACAGACGCCGGAGCAGTAGGGCAGGTGGTTGACGTCCCGGGAGCCGGCGCACTGGACGAAGGCCACCCTGGCCGGAGGTTTGCCCGTTCCGGGAACCAGGATCTGGCCGTCCGTCGGCCCGTCCGGAGCTGCCAGGCGTTCCATCTGGACGTTGGAGACGACACCGTCGAGGACGCCGCCACCCAGCTCCGTGAGCTTCTCCAGCGGATACGGCCGCCAGCCCGTAGCCACGACGACGGAAGCCACCTCGATCTCCTGGACGGTGGCCTGAGCCCCGAGGTCGATGGCTTCGTACGGGCAGGCGTCCACGCAGGCGTGGCACTCCTCGGGGCAGGCTTCCCGCTCGAGGATGAACCGCTCGGGCCAGGCGTTGGGGAAGGGCCGGCGGATGGCCGGCGCCTCCCGCATGCCCCAGTTGAAACGATCCTTGACCGTGGCGGGACACACCTCTGTGCACAGGCCACAGGCCGTGCACCGGCCGTTGACGTAGGCCGGCGCCGTTTCCAGGGTCACCAACCAGTGACCGTCCTGCCGTTCGGCCTTCGTGACCGAGGTCTCCAAGAGGACCCGGATCCTCGTGCTCTCCTCCAGCCGCCTGGTGTTGATCTCCAGACCGCAGGTCGGAGGGCAGAGCTTTGGGAAGTACTGGTAGAAACGGGCCACGCGCCCGCCGACCACCGACTCCCGTTCGGTCAGGACGACCTGGTGGCCGATCTCCGCCATTTCCAACGCCGCCGTCAGCCCGGCCACCCCGGCGCCGACGACGAGAACGGGAAGTTGCGAGGTTTCGCTCATCCCACCCCTCCTAGTTGGTCACCTTGCGTACCTTGAGGGTCGGTTCGGCGAAGAGGGCGAACCGGGCCCAGCGAAACG
Organism: uncultured Thermoanaerobaculia bacterium; assembly: GCA_964641295.1. Classification (GTDB taxonomy): domain Bacteria; phylum Acidobacteriota; class Thermoanaerobaculia; order Thermoanaerobaculales; family Sulfomarinibacteraceae; genus JAADFK01. The sequence goes on along the minus strand of CAZXNA010000013.1, from coordinate 21,567 downwards.
AGAACTCCAGGAGCGCAAAATCGTCCGTGGCCAGCCGGGACGCCAGGTCCGGCTCCACGACGAGGCGCTGCAGGAAAGAAGACTCGAAGATGAACTCCCGGAAGCGGTCCAGGTCGTAGCACGCCATCAGAAAGAGCTCCTGGCGCCTCGGGTCCAACCTCCGACCCCCGATGAACCAGGGGTGGGTTACCACACGGCGGAACTCCTCCTCGAGCCGCTCCCGCTCGGGCACCCCCTGGTCGTCGCGCCAGGCGCCGACGGTCCACCGGGGCCCGTCCCCGTGTCCTTCGCAGAACCCATCCTCGAAGAGGAAGTAGAGCGGCTCCGGCTCCTCACCGGCGCGGGCGGGCGGCATGGCCAGCCCGACGGGGTACATGCGGCAGGCCCAGGGGCGGTCTTCGTAGACCGTGCACCCTTCGGGGCCGACGAAGGGGCAGGGACGCCCCTCCTTCTCCCCCTCCATCTTGAGCGCCACCACCGGCAGATGAAGATCCCGGGTCTCCAGGGTCACCGTGTGGCGTCCCCGAAACTCGGTCGTCGTCATGCCCAGGCGCCGTGCCAGTCCCAGTACGTCCAGTGGGGTCAGCACGATGTTGACGTCGGCGCAACAGGTGTTGAAGCAGGCCCTGTCCTGCCCGCAACGAAATGTGAAGCTGTCCTTGATGGTCAGGGTCCTCTTTCCCTCGAGAATGGCCGGCCTGTCTTCGAGGGGTTGGGGTGTGGAGCTCACGGCTGCACCTCCATGACGATCGGGGACACAACGGTGCGCGTCACCTCCACGTCCAGGATTCGATCCTTGAGGGCTTTCGGAGACCACACGGGAAGTGGCTGAGCTTGCCCCGTCTCGGGATCGAGCCGGTACCGGTAGCCGGCCTTGACGCCGAAGCGCCGTTCCATCCACTCCCATGAGCCGGTGTAGTAAGGACACTTATCGTTAAAGCACGCCATGTGGAAGGGGGCGCCCCACCCGGTCAGGTCGGGCAACTCGAAAGGAGCGAGCTCCTGTCCACAATGCGGACACCGAAGATCATTCATGGCGATCCTCCCCGTCGGCCGTCAATCGAAAAGGGTCCCGGGCGCCGAAGCGCCCGGGACGTCTGGAAAGGGGCTCAGCCGCCCATGGTTGCCTCGAAGTCGGACACCGGGGCGAACACGTGGAGAATGGGTTTCTTCTCCATCGTCCACTCGCCGGTCACGGGATCCCGGCGGCAGTTGACGAAGCAGTGCCAGTTCTCCTCGTCCATGTTGGGTTTGTCGGAGCGGAAGTAGTAGCCCGGCCACCGGGTCTCCTCCCGGAAGAGGACCGAGCGAACGTGGACCTCGGCCTGGTACATGCGATGGATGTTCTCCCAGCAGCGCATGAGTTCGTGGAGGTTCTCCGCCCCCAGCTTGTCCGAGTCTTCCTTGAGGAAGGCCAGGAGCTCCAGGGCACGTTCCAGCATGGGCTCGGAGGTGGTGAACTGTGCCGTCACACCCCCGGCGTACTCGTCCATCAGCTTCTGGAGCCGCTGCATGAACATCTTCGGGCTGATGTAGTTGGGGTTGACGTTGGTCTGTGTGGTCAGAGCCTTGTTTTCCTCGAAGACCCTCATCGGTTTGTACACCTCGTCCTTCCAGGCGGCGATGGTGTCCTCCGCGATGTTGGGCAGATCGGGATGTTCCTTGACGATGTACCGGATGGCCGCCTTGGCCGCGATCCGGCCCTCGGCGTGGGAGCCCGAGGAGAATTTGTGGGAGGAGGCGCCCGAGGCGTCGCCGGCGCAGAACAGGCCTTTGACCGTCGACATGTTCTCGTAACCCCAGAAGTACTCCGGAGGTGCGAGATCCTCGGGACCGCTGACCCAGGCGCCGGAGGCGCCCGAGTGGGAACCGATGAAGTATGGCTCGGCCGCGGCGATCTCCGACGACTTCTCCTCCGGGGCGGTGTTGGTGCCGGCCCACAGGATCGCCTGGGAGATGGTCATGTCGAGGAAGTCCTCCCACGCCTCGGACTCCAGCTCCCTCATCTTCTTCTTGTAGGCCTTTGGATCGTCGGAGTACTGCTCCGCCAGCTTGGCGATGGCCTCCTCGGTCCGCATGTAGATGGGGCCCTTGCCCTCCATCACGTCGAGGAGCATCAGGTAGTTGCGGAGGTTGGCCGGCATGGGTTTGGCGTGGCCGTAGGGGACCCAGTTGCAAAGCTCGTCCTTGCGTTCCTTCATGTACTCGCCGCCGAAGGCGTTGGTCGCCCTGGACTTGAACAGGAGGAACCACGCTCCGACCGGACCGTAGGCATCCTTGAAGCGAACCGGGATGAACCGGACCTCCTGGCAGGTCAGCTCGGCCCCCGCCATGACGGTGAAGTAGGTGGACGCGCCGGCGTTCCAGGGCGGATACCAGGCGCGGCCCTGGCCCTCGCCCGAGGACCTCGGCTTGAACACGTGCACCGCGCCGCCCATGGCCACCAGGGTGGCCTTGGAGCGGAAGACGTAGAACACGTTTTCGCGGACGGAAAAGCCGTACGCGCCCGCGCAACGGTCGCCATCCATGATGGGTCCCGTGATGAAGATCCGCTCGTAAATGTTGTCCGCGCCGATGGAGTTCTTGGCAGCCTCCGCGACAATCACCTTGTACGACTCGCCGTTGATCATCAGCTGCCAGCGGCCCTCGTGAACGTAGTTGCCCTCCTCATCCTTCCAGATGGGGAGGCCCCACTTTTCGAAGAGGTGAACCGTGGAGTCCACGTGACGGGCGATGTTGGCGACCAGGTCCTCCCGGGTGATCCCCATGAGATCCGTACGAACGTAGTCCACGTAGTCCTTGACGGAGTTGGATCCGTCCCTGAGCCCGACGTACTGGTTGATGGCGGAGAGGCCCATGGCGACGGCCCCCGAACGGTCCACCGCGGCCTTGTCGACCATGGTGACCTTGAGGCCCTCCTTCTTGGCCCAGTAAGCCGCCTCGACGGCGGCTCCGCAGGCGGCCATGCCGCCTCCGAGGATCAGCAAATCGGTATCGACGACGACAGTCTTGATTTCTTCCATGTCCGCCTCCTATCCCCTCTTCACCCACACGGACGAAAGACCGAGGGAGTCCGGCTCCGTGAAGAGAACCGGGCCATCCAGGTCCGGGGTGGTCTGGAAGCCACCCTCCGGCTGTGCCTGTCCCTCAGGAGTGGTGCGGACGGGGAACTTGAACCGTTTGACCTTGCCGTCACGGAACTTGACGGTCCACATGATGGAATCCGTTGAGCGCAGCGGCACCACCGACGCCCCCATGGGGACGAAGTCCGCGTAGCCACGTACGTCGACGGCCTGGGTCGGACAGATCTTGACGCAGTTGTAGCACTCCCAGCACATCTCCGGCTCGCGGTTGTAGGCCTTCATCGTGTCCTTGTCGAGAACCATGAGATCGTTGGGACAGATGTACTGGCACGCGGTCTTGTCCAGTGCCTTACAACCATCACATTTTTCAGGATTGACGAAACTTGGCATGCATACCTCCAATCGTGCCCATCGGGCTGATCACGGTTGCCGGTCCGCTCGCTCCGAGCCGGCGGCGCCGTACCTGGTTGGGGTTTTCTCGGGTCTCTCCATCTCTCCTTTCCTTTCTGCGGGAGCTTTCAACCCGGAGCCCCCGGCTCGAAACGGAACCCGCTTGCCGTTCAGTCGTGCGATGGCATCACCTCCTCTCCCATCGAACATTCCTCGGCCACAGACGAAGCAAGAGATGTACCATCCTTCACAAGCGCCAGAACTCGCGCTTATTCAACTCTTTACGTCACACGAAAACGACCAGGACAGGGTGACGGTCAGGCGTGCCGGGGGTGTCCCGGGGGTGAACCGGGAAGAGATGTTCCCGTAACTCATTCTCTCACAATGGGATAGGACACGACACCCCGGGAGTTACACGATGGGAACCGTTACGAAGGGGTAACGAAGCCACCCAGGTGGAGACCCTCGCGTTACCCAGATGTATCCATCGGGGGAACGCACCCACCTTCCCGTCCCTCCCGCCCCTTCGGCCGGTTCAGCCCGCGGGCGGGCTCAGACCCGCTCCTCCCGGCAACCGAGCCATTCGGCCTTGACCGAGTCGACCTCGGAAAGGCTCCTGCACCTGGCGACGGCCGCGTCGACGTAACGGGCGCCCGGGAGGATCCCCTTGAGCTCGACGGTATCACCCGACGCCACAACCTGGATGCCGGCGGCCACGGCCCCGATCTTCGGGTCGAGGAAGAGGCTGGCCGTGACGTGGGCCTCCAGGTAGAGATCGTGGAGCCGTTGGATGTCCCGCTCCGAGGGAATCATCTCCCCCTCGGCCACCGCCGCCTCCACCATGTGACACGCCGTCTCGAAGGAGATCTTCTCCATGTTGATGACGAGGTCGTAAAGCGATGGATCGCCCCATTCGATGCCGTAGAGGTAGCGTGTCCAGGACCGCCGCTCGGCGTCCCTGGCCTCGATGAAGGCGATCGCCTCCTCCCGGTTCAGGCCGTATTCGTTCCTGGCCGCCTCGATCCGGAACACCATGGGAGCGATGATCCGAAGACGGAAGACGTGCCCGACGCCCTCGAGGAGAAACTGGCCGGCGTTCCCGTGGTAAACGGCGTTGTCGTCCCGGACCATTCGGCAGAGGGTCGCCTTGGCCACGGCAAGGTAGGTGGCCCGATCGACCCGGAACCGCTCGAGGAAACTGGGCCCCCGCGTCAGGCCCCGGCGCAGGCTCTCCTCGTCGATCCCATACAACCTGGACGCCGCCGCGACCAGGTCCTCCCGGCTGATGACGCGGTATCCCAGGGTTTCCCCCAGGCAGGTGGCGAAGCGGGTCCCACCCGAAAGCGAGCCACGGGAGATCGTGATGATGGCCATGCCAACACCTCCTCACGGGTACCTATTGCAATAGTCGTACCCGGACCACCCACTGTCAAAAACCCCATGACCATGCGGTTGGCGCATGTGGGGCCACTCCCCACACGGGCCTACCGTATGCCGAGGGAGCGGATGTGGTAGAGGAGGGTCTGCCGGGAGATTCCCAGCTCCCGGGCCGTGGCGCTGCGGTTGCCCCCGTTGCGCTCCAGGGCGCGGGAAAGGAATGTGCGGCGGAACTCCTGGATCGCCCTCTCGTAGCGCAGCTCGGGTTCGCGCGCTCCCTCATCCTCCGGGGCACCTGGCAGTGGCAGGTGGTGCCGGTGAACGGTTCCACCCCCGGCGCGGAGCAGGGCAACCTCGACGATGTTCCTCAGCTCCCGGACGTTCCCGGGCCAAGGATGGCGCTGGAGGGCCTCCATGGCGTCGACGCCCCAGGCGTACGGCTTCCCTCCCTCCCGCAGGCTCAACCGGCGGGTGAAGTGATCCACCAGCAGCGGAATGTCCTCGCGACGCTGGCGCAGGGGCGGTATGCGGATCATGGCGGAGCCGATCCGGTAAAAGAGATCGGGCCGGAAACCGCCCTCACGCTGGGCCGCCTCCAGATCGCGGTTCGTGGCCGAGACGATCCGCACGTCGACCTGCCGGACGGACTCGGAGCCCACGGGCCGCACTTCGCCGGACTCGAGGAAGCGGAGCAACTTGGCCTGGAGGCGCAGGTCCAGATCCCCGATCTCATCGAGAAAGAGAGTCCCGCCGTCGGCCGCCGCGATCAGACCGCGCCGCGACCGGTCGGCCCCCGTGAACGCTCCCTTGACGGCCCCGAACAGCTCGGCTTCGGCGAGCTCGTGGGGAAGCGCCGCCATGTTGATGGGAACAAAGGGGCCCTGCCTCCCGGAAAGCTGGTGGATGGCCCGGGCGGCCAGCTCCTTGCCGACGCCGGTCTCGCCGAGAAAGACCACCGGCACCGGTCCCGGTGCCAGGCGGCGGATCTCCCTCCGCAGCTCCTCGAGGACCGGTGCCCGCCCGATCATTCCCAGGTCGTCGTCCCGGAAAGCCTGCGGCGCCTCCGCCGCCACGATGGCGGAGAGGACCGAGGCCAGAAGCTCCCAGCGAGCATCTCCCGTCCCGGCGGCCCCCAGGGGAACGACGGCGACCAGGCCGCGGTGGATTTCGTCGCCAGGCGTCCCTTCTCCAACCCGCCACAGCAGATCGCCGCCGGCCCGGGTCCGGACCTCCAGCCCACCGGCTCCCAGCGATTCCAGCAGCTCCATCCAGCGCTCCCGGGGGGCTGCCTCCACCCGTCCCTCCTCCAGGAGGCGGGCAGAGAGCTCGATCAGCAGCGCCTCCCCGGCCTCCTCCCGGCCCAGGACAGCCGCCCAGCCGTGCAGCCCGTTGGCGCCGAGAACCCGGATCGCCTGCCGGCGCAGGGGACCGTCGATCCAGCCCTGCCGGCCGACCAGGCGTTCGCACAGGGCCAGGGCCAGTCCCTCCCGCGCCGAGGTGCAACCCCTGGGGAAGAGGCCGGCGGCCCGTCGGGGCCGCCCCTCGCGGATCAGAACCACGCACCTGGCGGAGAGACCCAGCCCCCAGCCGTCGTTCTCCGCCTCCCCGGAGGGGGTGCCCCCCTCCAAGGCCGTAAGGAGGTCACACCAGGACCGCCCCTCGTCCCCGCCACGCTCGAAGAGGCCTCGGGCCCGGGAAAGATCGTGCCGGAGCAGCGCCGAGACACCGTCCAGCAACGCCACGGCTTCCCCGAGACCGGCCTTCTCAGCCTCCTCTCCCCTGGGAAGCGGGCCGCACAGCCGCCGGAAGGTCTCCTGGTCGCCGGAGGCCAGCGCCAGCCGGGCCAGCTCCGCCAGGGCCACCGGGTCCTCCTCCCGGGCGCCGGCCTCACGAAAACGTCGTCGGGCGCCCTCCAGGCGCAGCCGGTCCAGCTCCCCGACGGCCAGGTCGAAGGAGACGCTCCTGGTCCGGTGAACGAAACCGGACGCCCGCAACAACCGCAGGGCCCGCAGAAGGTGCCGGTCGGCCTCCGTCCAACGGCCCTCCTCCAGGGCCAGGGCGCCCAGATCCAGCTCCAGAAGGCCGGCGCGGCCCGGCAGCTCCTCCTCCTCCGCCAGGGGTTCCAGCAAGCGCCGGGCTTCCCTGTGACGGCCCTGCGCCATGCGCAGCACCCCGGCGCGTCTCCGGAGCACACGGGCCAGCGAGGGAGATCCTCCGGTGACCTTCCGTCGCCACATCCGGTCGTCCAGCAGTTCGGGATTCATCATCAACCGGGCTTCCAGATCGAGCCGGCGGCCCAACACCCCCCCAAGGCGTTCCGCACCGGCCGCCACCAACTCCCCCAGCTCCTCGACCCCTCCCCGGTCCCGGTGTGTCCGGAACTCCAGCAGGCGCAGGGCGGCCTCCGAGGCAGCCCGCGGATGTGCTGCAATCTCCCGCGGACCGGGCGGCTGCACGCGGCCCGGATCCTCACCGTCCATGGCCTCCAGGCAGGATCTCCAGATCCGCCCGGTCCCGCCGTCCATTCGCCCGACCAGGGGCCGGAGCAGGGCCATGTCCAGAACGTCCAGGGCGGCCTCGGCCAGGAGCTCCAGGAGTGTGCCCGTGAGGGCCTCCGAGGCCACCGGAGCGAGGACCCCCAGAACGGCCAACCCGTCCATGGCCTGCAGGCGCTCCCGAGCCCAGCGAACGAGGGGAGCCTCGTCACCTCCCCCGAGCCATCCTGCCACCAGACGCCTGGGATCCCCGGGTGGCAGCAGCCCCATGACGTCGAGGTGGAACGGATCCGGCCTCAGGGCCTCGGGAACGGGGAGACGGAGACGTTCGCCGTGGGCGACCGCGCCGAGGCTTCTCGCCCTGGACACCACCTGAAGCTCGTCCAGGCCGGACCGGGCGGCGAGGAAGGAAGCCGGCACCCCTTCGGGCAGCAGCTCGAGACAGCGACGGATGATCTTCGCCGTGGGATCGAGGGCCGCTGGGAACGCCTCGCCCCCCTGGAACCGGTGGGCCGCCAGGGAGGTCAGGGCTTCGCGGTCTCCCGCCAGGTCCTCCCGGAAACGTCCCCGCCAGCGGTGGCGAACCCGCCCGAGGGTTTCCCCGTCCGCACCCGTCATCAGGAGGGACCGCTCCAATCCCATCTCGCCAACCGGGGCCGGGGCGTCCGGATCCCACCCCGGCGGGAAGGTTCCGATGACCACCGCCCTTCGGGAGCTGCCGTCGGCCAGCCAGCGCTCGACGGCATGGAGCTCCGCCGGTTGGAAGCGGCCCGAGAGGACCAGCGCTCCTCTCCCGCCACCGGCCGCGACGCGCGGGGCCGTCGCCGTGTCGTCGGTGCCGGAGGCCAGCCAGGAGACGGGACCACCGGCGTCCCGGAGGCCGGAATACGCCGCCGCCGCGAGACGCGCCGCCACCTCGGGCCAGGGCACGGACCAGTAGGCGATCTCCCCAGGAGCGGGGAGGGGCACGGGCTCCAGACGGAGAGCCCACAGGGAGCGTGCGGTCCATGGATCCAGCGGCGTGCCCAGCTCGTCCAGGAGCCGCCCCAGCCACGGATCGAAGCCCAGCCAGTCCGCTCCATCGACCGGACCGAACAGGCGCCCCGGCAAACCCGCGCGTTCGGAGATGGCCTGGAGCGTTCCATCCCGGAGACGCCGGATGGCGGCGTCGCCGCCGCCGATCCGGTGCACCACGGCATCGATGTTGCGGGGGGGCGAGGTCAAGACGACACGGACTCCCCTCTCATCCCGGAGGGCCCGGGCGTTCGCAAACGCGGCGCGGCCGTTCCAGTACCCCATCTCCCAGAGGAGCGACGCCGTTGCCACGCACTGGGCGGCAACGGCCAGGCGGTCTCTCCTCCCCAGACGGCCGGCATGTCCTCCCGTGCGCCCTTCAGGATCGAGCCGAATGCCCATGGATGTGGGCACGGGCACGCCGAGGCACGGGTGATCCACCAGGAGAGCCGGCGCCGATGGCCCGGTCATGGCCCGGCCACCCTCTCCCAGACCTCCCAGAACTCGGGGAAGGATTTCTCCACGCAGCCGCCGTCATCGAGGGAGAGCTCCCCCACGGCAAGGGCAGTCACGGCCATGGCCATGGCGATCCGGTGGTCTGCCGCCGACACGACCTCCACCGGTCCCTCGAGTGGTTCGAGGCTCTCCACGACGCCCATGCTTCCCTTCCCGATCTCCAGCTTCGCCCCCAGGCGCCGCAGGTTGTCCCCCATGACACCGAGGCGATCGCTTTCCTTGTGACGCAGGTGCTCGAGACCCGTGAGACGGGACCCCGGAGGAGCCACTGCGGCCACGACGGCCAGCGCCGGAAAGAGGTCCGGTGTGTCGGAAAGGTCGGCCACAACTGGGCGCTTCACCGGCCCCGAGACCCTCACGGAACCGTCCGAAACGGAGATCTGGCAGCCGGCGGCCGCGACGGCATCGAGGATCCGGCGGTCCCCCTGGGAGCTGTCCGGTGCGACCCCAACGATCTCCACGGAGCCCCCGGCCACGGCCGCGGCGGCCACGAAGAAGGCCGCGGCGGACCAGTCCCCCTCCACCTCCAGTACACTGCCGCCTGCCAGACCCGGAGCCACACGCCACCGCCGGAAGTCGCCGGTGACCGTCACGGCGGCACCGAAGCTCTCCAGGGCGTCGCGCGTCAGCTCCAGATAGGGCCGCGAGGGGATCGGCCCGGCCAGCTCCAGCTCCAGGCCCTCTTCCATGCGTGGCGCCGCCAGCAGGAGCGAACTGACGAACTGGGAGGAGGGGCCCGGAACCAGCACCATCCGCCCCCCGGCCACCGGCCCGCCTTCAATCTTCGCCGGCAGGCGCTCTCCAGGGGCGGCCTCCACGGGGACGCCCAGGCCCCTCAGCGCCTCGAGCAAGGGGCCCATGGGGCGCTCCCGCAGCCGCGGGATGCCGTCGACGATCCAGGTGCCGGGCACCGTGGAGAGCAGCCCGAGGAGGAGGCGCGCGCCGGTTCCCGAGTTGCCCAGATGGAGCGTTGCCGGTCCGGGAACCGGGACTCGGCGACCGACGGTGATGGCATCCGCCTCCCAGCTGAGCGGCCACCCGGCCCGATCCAGAGCCGCGGCAAGCAGTCGGGTGTCCTCGCAGTCCAACGGCCGGAGAACACGACCACCCCCGGCGGCCGCCGCCAGGATCAGGCCGCGGTTGGTCTGGCTCTTGGACCCGGGCACCGGGACCCGGGCCGAGAGGTTCCTTCGCGGACCCGGCAACTTCACGGCCAGCCCACCATACACGGGCTAGGCACCGCCGCGGGAAGAAACGCCTCGATGGCAGGCGTATCCGCAGTCGCAGCAGCGGGCCCATGAGGTCTGCGCGTTGCTAAGGACACCGCTCCATTGTGGGAAGCTCCGTGGGGGGTGTCAAGGTTTTCTCCACCAGGCTCCACCGGCCGTCCTCCCCCACACGAATCCCCAGGTCGAACTCCACCCACGCCGGAACAATCAGCGCGGTACGTTCCTCCCGCGTGCAGATCCACGGCGTGTGGAAATGACCCCAGAGGAGAACGTCCACCCCCTCGTCCCAGGCCGCGTTGGCCTCCCGCACGAGATCGCCCACCGGCTTCCTGTACCGGAAGCGCCGGTTGGTCTTGGCCAGGCGGGCCTCCATGGACTCAACGATCCGGACCGCCAGCGGTCTGGGCAGGAGGCGGGCGCCGACCCGGGCCGGGTAGCACTTGGAGATGCCGGCCCAGAAGCGGTACTGGTAATCCCTCCGGTTGACCTTGTCCCCGTGCTCCAGCCGGAACCGGACGCCCCCGGCGGTGAACTCGTAGCGCCGGACGGCCAGGTCCAGGTAGGGAGCCATCTCCGGCTCGTCCAGGAAGAAGTCGCGGTTGCCCTCCACCACGACGACCCGGAGCCCCTCGTCCCGAAGCCGGGCCCAGGCCGAGAGCAGGGTCCGGACCTCCCCCGTCCACAGCTTGGACATGCCGATCAGGTACTGGCAGACGTCGCCCAGGAAGATGATCTCTTCGATGCCGGCACCCTGCGCCCGCTCCAGCAGCGCCACCATGGCCCCCACGTCGGCCCGACGCTGCCCCAGATGAGAATCGGCGAGAATCAACCGCTGCACCGGCGCATGGTACCTGTTCTCCCCGGGGAAGACGAACCCCGGGGTCCTTCAATGTTGATTCCCCCGGCGTCATGACATGTCATGAAATGTCAGAGAGGCCCCATGCCGGCCATCAAGATCAGCTCCAAAGTGGACGATGCCGTCCGGACCGAGCTCAAGGAGTTCGCCGGGGAACCGCACCAGAGTATCTCCGGAGTGCTGACCAACGCCATCGCCGAACACCTCGAGCGGCGCCGGGTGCGGCCCGAGGTGCTCCGGCATCAGGAGAGCTCCATCGAGGACAACCGCGAGCTGGGACGACGTCTTGCCGGGAAGTGGATCCCGTTTCCTCACCGTCGACGAGGCGCTGGCCGTCCACGAGAGGGTCATCGAGGAGTCTGGAGGCACACCGGGCATCCGATATCCCAGTCTTTTGGAGAGTGCCCTGTTCCGCCCACGGACCGGTACTCCGACGACCTCGCCCAGACGGCCACCGCACTCTTCGAATCGCTGATCCTCAACCGTCCCTTCCTCCGCGGCACCAAGCGTGTGGCCTTCTTCGCCACCGACGTCTTCCTGAGGCTCAACGGCAAGCGCCCGGTGGTGGACGCTGGAGAAGCGCACCTCTTCCTCGTCGATCTCCTCTCACAGGGGCCGGTGTCACATGGACCACCAGGTGCCCTGGATCGCCGCTTCCATGGGGCCGCTTCGCTGAAGATGCTGCCGCCCGCGGTTCGGGCCGGCGCCCTCCCGGGTTTCCGGCGGGCGGCTGGTACACTGCCCCCCCCGGTCTCGAAAGGAGAACCCATGCCGGAACGATGCCCGTGGACGCTGGGGTCCGATGCGTTGATGTGCGCCTACCACGACGAGGAGTGGGGGGTGCCGTTGCACGACGACCGCAAGCTGTTCGAGTTCCTGGTCTTGGAATCGGCCCAGGCGGGCCTGTCGTGGCGTACGATCCTGGCCAAGCGCGAGGGGTACCGGCGGGCCTTCGCAGGCTTCGATCCCGAGGCGGTGGCACGGTTCACCGACGCCCACGTCGCCCGGCTCGTGGAGGATGCCTCGATCATCCGCAACCGGCAGAAGATCCGTGCGGCCATCGCCAACGCCCGGGCCTTCCTCGGGATCGTCGAGCGACATAACTCGTTCGACGCCTGGATCTGGGCGTTCGTGGACGGCCGTTCCATCCAGAACCGCTGGCGGACCCTGGAAGAGCTCCCCACCCTCACTCCCCTCTCGACCCGCATCGCCAAGGAGATGAAGACGGCCGGCTTCTCGTTCCTCGGGCCTACCACGGTCTACGCCCACATGCAGGCCACCGGCATGGTCAACGACCACGTCGTCAGCTGCTTCCGCCATCCCGAGGTGGCGGCCATGGCCTGACGCGACCGCAAGCCCTCCATGGTGCCGGCGTCCACGGCATCGCGTCGGCCATGGCCAATCGGAGATGCCTCCGGTCACCAGCCCGCAAACAGGCCCCCCTGGACCTCCTCGACCGAGGAGCCCCACCGCTGCCCTTTCCAGTGTTCATGGATCTCCTTCTCCGCAGCGAAGCGGCCGCCGCCAGCTGGCCCCACGCAGCTCCCCGCGGACAGCCGGCATTCCGAGGGCCCACTCCGAATCATTCACCATCCATCTGCCGCAGGGCGGGAGATGCCGCGGATCTTGGCGCTCTCGCAGAACCATCGCGGGAACGATCGCACTGCTCCAGGGGCTGGGGCCGTCACGGCCTGCTCCACCGGAGAGTCGTCCTCCCCCATCGGTAACCGCGAGGGGGCTGGCGGCTCAACAACGGCCTGAATGTGAGGTGGATCAACCCGCGTCCCCCCGGCCCTCCCGGGCCGGGCGGCGTGGGGTTATACTAGCTCATCATGATATCGGAGGGACCCATGAACCGGCGTTTTCCCACAACATCCGTCACTGTCTTTCTCTCGCTGGCCCTGGTGGCCGGCGCTGCCATGGCGGCCACCCCGCGATTGGGGGAGCCGCTCCGCAAGAAGATCGCTCCGGCAACGCTTCAGGCCTTCGACGCCGGCCAGCAGAGCTTCCGCGTCATCGTCCACCTCAACGCCCCCCCGGCGGCCTACCTGCCACTGCCCCCACGCGGCATCGAACTGCCCCGGGCCCGCCTGAACGCCGTACGGGATACGGTCGAGGGGGAACTTCGTGACATTCGTCGGGACATCTCCGGCGGTCACGTCCAGGTCCGCCACGCCTTCCGCCTGCAGCCGGCTTTCTCCGCGACGGTGGACCGGGAGGCCCTGGCCGCCCTGGCGGCCCGGCCCGGGGTGCGCTGGATCGAACACGAGGAGCTCTGGCACGCCATGACGACCCAGGGAATTCCCCTGATTCACGCCGACGTGCTCCACTCACAGGGCTACGACGGGACGGGAACGGCCGTGGCCATCATCGACACGGGCATCGACCCGAACCATCCGACCCTGGGCGGTTCCGCCATCCCCAACGGCAAGGTCGTCTACGGCAAGGACACGGCCGACATCAATGACCAGGACGGGCCCATCGATTGCGGGAGCCACGGCACGGCCGTCGCTTCCATCGCGGCGGGCCTGCCCCACCAGTGGGACAGCGGCCAGAGCTTCGCCGGCGGCGTGGCCCCCGGCGCCTCCATCCTGGCGTACAAGGCCAGCCCCACCGACCAGTGCGGATCGTTCTTCTCCGGCGACGTGGTGGAGGCCATCGAGGACGCCATCTTCCACCGTGACCAGTACAACGTCGCCGCCATCAACCTCTCCATCGGGGGCGGTTCGTTCGACGGCCCCTGCGACTCGAGGAACAGCTCCTACGCCACGGCCATCGATAACGCCACCCAGGCCGGGATTGCCGTCTTCGTCGCCGCCGGCAACGAGAACAACAAGAGCGCCCTGGACGCCCCAGCCTGCGTCAGCAACGCCATCAGCGTTGGTTCGGTCTACGACAGCTCGTTCACCGTCTTCCCCCCGGGGATCCAGTACTGTGGCAACGAGAGCTGCACCGAGATCCTCTGCACCGACGAGAACCCCATCACGGTCAAGAGCGTTACCTGCTACAGCAACTCCAACGAGTACCTGGACGTGCTGGCGCCCTCGGAGCTCCTGACGGCCGCAATCCCCCACGGCACCATCGGCGATTTCGGCGGCACCTCGGGCGCCACCCCCTATGCCACGGGAGCGGCGGCGCTGATCCACCAGGCCCTGCCGGACCTGGACCCCACCCAGATCCGCCTCCTGTTGGGCATGACCGGTGAAATGGTCACGGACAGCGCCAACCAGATCACCCGGCCCATGCTCAATCTGACGGCGGCCGTCGACGGTGCCGGGGCCAGCGTGGGCGTTGGAACGCCCACCAACGTCACGATTCCCAACGCCACCGGCACACCCGCCGTGTCCACGGCGGTGATCACCACCGGAGGAACGGTCCAGAGCGTCCGCGTGGCTGTCAAGATCAAGCACGCAGATCCCGAACAGCTCCTCGTCACGCTGGTTTCCCCCTCGGGAACCCGCGTCATCCTCCACGATCACGGACCCGGAATGACCCCCTCCGGATCCACCGACGACATCTTCGGCGTCAACGGCATTTACGCCTACTATCCCCAGGACCGTCAACCGATTCAGAGTCTCGACGCCTTCGTCGGCGAGATCTCCAACGGTACCTGGCGTCTCGAGGTTCTGGATGACGACCCCTCGACCAACTCGGGGTCAACCCAGGTCATGGTCGGGTGGGCCCTGGAGGTCGATACCGGCCAGCAGGGAGGACCGCCAACGCTGACCTCCTATTCGATCCCCGTCGCGGCCCACCTCGGCGGGTTCAACGGCACCTTCTGGGTCAGCGACCTGCGGATCTTCAACCCGGACACGAGCCAGCCCGCCAGCTTCGATCTCTACGCCATCCCCGAAGGTCAGGACGGGACCCAGACCTACTTCCAGACTTCGGTGACCGTTCCGCCCAACGAGATCGTCTCCCTTCCCGACGTCCTCAAGAACAACTTCGGACTGACCAGCGACAAGGGTCACCTCGTCGTTCAGGCCGACGGAACACCGTTGGTTCTGACCTCGAGGACCTACAACACGGGAGGCGTGAGTGGAACCTACGGCCAGTTCGTCGGCGCCGTCCGGGGCATCGAGGGGATCGGCCTGGGGGACACGCCGCTGACCATGTTGCAGCTGTCATCGGGCACCGACTCCAGGACCAACATCGGAATCTCGGAGGTGGCCGGCACCTCCGTCCAGGTTCGCATCACACTTTTCGACGGGGATACGGCCCAGATCGTCGGTACGCCGCAAACCTATACCGTCGAGCCTTTCTCCAACCTCCAGATCGACAAGATCTTCGAGAAGTCCGGGGCGGGCACCGTGGCCAACGGCTACGCCACGGCCAAGGTCATCGGAGGCAACGGCCGCATCGTCGCCTACGCGACGGTCGTCGACGCCGCCAGCGGGGACTCCACCTACGTGCCCGGCAATCGCCCCCAGGAAGTCTCCGGGTTGACCATCCCCGTCATTGCCGCGCTGGACGGGGCCAACGGAACCCACTGGATCAGCGACGTCAGGATCTTCAACGGCGGGGGCTCCAGCGCCCTGATGGACCTGACTTTCCGTCCGGAGATCGGTTCGTCGGGCTCGACCGCGACGGTCACCAGGAGCATCGAGGCCGGACGAATCCTGGCTCTGGATGACATCGTGACGACGGTCTTCGGTCAGGCCGGCACAAAGGGCTCCCTGACCATCACCCCCCAGGGCGGTACGGCCACCCTTCTCGTGACCTCGCGAACCTACAACACCGGGGGCGGAACGGGCACGTTCGGCCAGTTCGTGCCGGCCGTCGCTTCGGGCTTCGGAAGCGGCGCCAGGGCCACGGTTCTCCACATGGACCAGGATGCCAACTTCCGCTCCAACATCGGCATCTGCGAGGTCTCCGGTGGCAACGTCATCGTTCGGTACGCCCTCAAGAGCTCGGCGGGAGTGACCTTGGGCACCAAGACGATCCAGTTGGGGCCCCACCAGCTCGTTCAGATCGACAAGATCTTCAACGACCTGGGAGTCCCCGCCCAGGACAACACGCGCGTCGACTTCTTCCTGGACGGGGGAGACGGCAGCTTCACGGCCTACGGGACCCTGGTGGACAACACAACCGGCGACGGCATCTACATCCCGGCAACGGCGTACTGAGGGGGCCGACGGCGAACGCCGGTGTATACTTCCCGGTGACGACGCAGTGCGGCATGACCGCGCGTCACCGGGGAGGTAGGGCATGGACCGGACACGCATAGTCATCCTGGGAGCCGTTCGTACACCCATCGGGGCCATCGGTGGAGGCCTGGCGCCCCTCCAGGCGGAGGATCTTGCCACCCGAGCCATCAAGGCCGTGCTCGAGCAGTCCGGCGTCGATCCGGAGCGCGTCGAGTACACCTGCATGGGCTGGGTCATGCAGGACCCGCGCTCCCCAAACATCGCCCGGAACGCCGCCCTGGAGGCCGGCATCCCCTTCAGTTCCCCCGCGACGACCTTTCACGAGAACTGCGCCTCCGGCGGTGCCGCCATCCACAGCATCTTCCGCCGGATCCGGTTGGGTGAGATCGGCCTCGGCGTCGCCGGCGGCGTCGAGTCCATGAGCAACGTGGCCCGCTACCTGTTCACCGGTCGAAACAGAGGCCAGCTCTACGGCGACATGACCCTGGTCGACGGCCTGTTCGGCGCTCTGACGGACACCCATGTGGGTAACGGCGAGCTCATGGGTCTGATGACCGAGCGGATCGTCGAGCGGTACGGCCTGACCCGCGAGGAGCAGGACGAGGTGGCTTACCGCAGCCATCACAACGCCCTCGACACCTGGGAGAAGGGCCTCTTCGACGGCTACGTCGTTCCCGTCGAGGTCCCCCGGCGCAAGGGCGACCCGGTCGTCGTCGCCAAGGACGAGGGCCCCAGGCCCATCACACGGGAAGAGCTGGCCAAAGCGCGTCCCTACTTCAAGCCCGATGGCGGCACCATCACCACCCTCAACGCCTCAAGCGTCAACGACGCGGCGGCGGCCCTGGTCCTCGCCAGCGAAGAGGTGGCGGAGGCCATGGGGATCGAGCCACTGGGTGAGGTGCGCAGCTTCTGGAACGTCGGCGTAGAACGCGCCTACATGGGTGAGGGGGCCTTCAAGGTCATCCCTCCCCTCCTCGAGCGAGCGGGCCTTTCCCTGGGCGACATCGACCTTTTCGAGCTCAACGAGGCCTTCGCAGCGGTTCTTGCGGCCGCCTTCAAGTTCCTTCCGGACCTGCCCAGGGAGAAGACGAACCTCTGGGGAAGCGGGATCTCCCTGGGGCATCCCGTCGGTTGCACCGGCGCCCGCCAGGTGGTCGACATGGTCCACCAGCTCCACCGACGCGGCTGCCGCGTCGGCGTCACCACCCGCTGTGTCGGCGGTGGAATCGGCAGCGGCGAGGTCGTCGCTCTCGTGAACTGAACCGGAGGCCCGAAGACGACCCATCTCAGGAGTCGTCGACAGTGGAGTTTTCTTCCCTCCAGCGGGTCGCGAACAGTCCGGGTTGGCCCGGATTCTTCGTGAGGGTTCGTCGCGAAAGGGGCGAGGCGCCGTCCATGGAGGTTCTCCCGCAACATTCGTGAGCACAGGCGTGCTTGCGGCACGTTGAGCGAGCGAATCGAGAAAACCCCGCCAGATGCCGTGTATCGTCCCTAGCAGCGGAAGACTCGTGAACGATCCGGGTTAGAATGATTCTCGAGAGGAGCCGTTGGACCGGAGAACAGAGCTCAAGCTTCTTGCACAAGCCCTTGACGAAGGTCTCCTCGACGAGGCGGACATTCGCAGGATCGAGGAAGAAGCGTCCAGCGCCGATCACACCCTCCGCCCGGGCCACTGGGGCTGGCGAATCGATCTACTGGTGCAGCGCGGCGTCCTCACCGACGACGACGTCCGCCACCTGGAACGGAAGATCTCGGCCCGACCACCGAGCCGGGGGCCCGGGCGCCACGTGTCACACGGGCCTTCCCACGCCTCCGTCTCGGCCTTGACGACACCCTCTCCAACACCCCGCCCGAGCTTCTCCGAGATTCCCGAGGGCTGGGAACGGTACCGCGTTGTCGAGCTGATCGGCGAAGGGGGCATGGGACGGGTCTACCGGGCCGTCGATCCCCGCCTGCGCCGCTGGGTGGCGCTCAAGTTCCTCCACGGTGACGACCCTGCCCTGGTCGAACGTTTCCTCGCAGAGGCCCGGACCCAGGCCAGCATCGAACACGACAACGTCTGTCCCATCTATGAGGTCGGCGAGGTGGAGGGCCGTCCCTACATTGCCATGCAGCTGATCCGTGGGGAGAGCCTGGCGGAGTGCGCCCGACGGCTCTCCATGGAGGAGCGCCTCCGACTCGTCCGCGACGTGGCCCTGGCCCTCCACGCCGCCCACGAGCACGGTCTCGTTCACCGGGACGTCAAGCCGGCCAACATCCTCGTGGAACGTACGCCCGACGGCAAGGCCAAGCCCTACGTGGTGGACTTCGGCCTGGCACGGGAGGTGACAGCGCCCAGTGTTACGGCCACGGGCGCAATCCTCGGCACCGTAGCCTTCATGGCGCCGGAGCAGGCCGGGGCGGACAAGCGCGAGGTGGATCATCGGGCCGACATCTACTCCCTGGGGGCCACCCTCTACGACGCCCTCGCCGGTCACCCGCCCTTCACCGGGAGCTCTCTGGAGATCATCGTCAAACTGGCGGGCGAGGACCCGCCTCCCCTCTCCCGGACCCTTCCCGGTGTTCCACGAGACGTGGAAGCCATCGTCATGAAATGTCTCCGCAGGAGCCCCGAGGAGCGGTACGCCACGGCCCGTGAGCTGGCTGAGGACCTGGAGCGGTACCTGGCGGGCGAGCCGGTTCACGCCCGGCCCGTGACCTTCGTCGACCGGGGCCGGTCGTGGGTTCGCAGGAACCGTCTGGCCTCCGCGGCCCTGGCGGCCCTGTTGTTGACCCTCCTGAGCTCCGCCGGCTGGGTTGGCCTTTCCACCTGGAGGGCGTCACGTCAGGCCTACTTTGCCCGGAAGTTCACCCAGGAAACCTCCCGCATCGAGAACCGCGTCCGCATGATCACCGCCCGGCCGCTCCACGACACCACGACGGAATTCCGCCAGCTCCGCCGCTACCTTCAAGACCTGGAACGACAGGTCAAGGCGGCCGGCGGTGCCGCCCGTGGTCCCGGCGAGTACGCCCTGGGACGTGGTTACCTGGCCCTCGGCGACTACGCAACGGCCGAGCGACACCTGGCGTCGGCCTGGAGGCACGGCTACCGGGAGCCCGAGGCCTCCTTCGCATGGGGGCTGGCCCTGGCCAACCTCTACCGCATGCAGCACGAAACCGCCCAGCGGCTTCAGGATCCCGAAGCCCGCCGGCGCATGCTCCGCCAGGCCGAGATGCGGTACCGCGATCCAGCCCTGCGTCTCCTGGAGGCCGGAAGGACCACCGATGTCGAGGCGCCCGAGTACGGGGAGGCCCTGATCGCCCTCCTGGAGGGGGACTACGACACGGTGGTCGCCAAGTGCCGCCAGGCCGTCGAGCGCATCCCGTGGCTCTACGCCGCTCGCCGCCTCGAGGGGGACGCCGAGATGGCCCGGGCCAACATCGCCAGGGAGGAGGGCAAACCCGACGAGGCCATCCAGGCCCTTCGAAGGGCCGAGGCCGCCTTCGAGGCCGCCGTCCAGCTGGCTCCCAGCGACCCGGCAACCCACGAGGGGCTCTGTACCATGTGGGACCTTCGGGCCCTGGTACTCGTCGACCAGGGCGCCGATCCGGCCGAGGCCTTCGGCCAGGCAGACGCTTCCTGTCACCGGGCCCTGACGGCGGATCCCGTCTATACCCCCGCCCTCGCCAGCCTGGCCTTCGCGAACCTGCAACTCGGTGAATACCAGGCCCTCCACGGCGAAGATCCCGCCGAGAGCATCCAGGAGGCGGCCGGGGCCGCCGAACGCGGTCTGAAGGTTCAGCCCCACAACGGGATGCTGCTGACCTACGCAGGACTGGCCATGCTGGAGATGGGGAGGAACGACGCCGCCCTCGGCCGGGACCCAAGGAAACACTTCGAGGAGGCGTCCCGGGAGCTGGCCGAGGCCCTGAAGGAGGAGCCCCGTTCCAAGCTGGCCCTCAACTCCCTGGGCCTTCTCTGGCTGGAGCGAGCGTTCTGGGAGCTTGGCCATGGTGTGGACGTCGATCCCTCCCTCGATCGTTCCATCCAGTACTTTGGGCAGCTGGCAGCCCAGAACCCCGGTTCCTTCGTCGCCCTGGACAACCTGGGCGTCGCGTACTGGGTCCGGGCCCACACCATGGTGGACCGAGGCCGGGATCCCGAGGACGCCGTCACTTCGGCCGAGAACCACCTCCAACAGGCCATCTCGTCCTACCCCAGGGACTGGGCCGCCTACAACAACCGGGGCCTCGTCCGGGCCGAACGGGCTCGTTACGCCCTCCTCCTGGGCGAGGATCCCCGGCCGTTCGTGACCCCGGCACTGGGCGACTACGAGGCGGCCCGGAAACTCAATGCCGCCAACGCCTCCATCTACACCAACATGGCGGGGGCACACTGGATCCTGGCCGAGTTCGCCGCCGCCTCCGGCGGGGACCCGGCGGCCGAGACCAGGGCCGCCGTGTCGGCGGCCAGACACGCAATCTCCATCAACCCCATGGACGCCGAGGCCTGGCTCAACCTGGCCCGTGCCGAGCTGGCCCTCGCACGGCACCGCCTCGAGGCCGGCACCGATCCGACACGAGAGATCCGCACCGCCAACGAGGCCCTGGAGAAATCTCTGGGAATCAACCCGGCCTACGTGGAGGCCATGGTGGAGCGGGCCGAAGCCAAACGCCTGACCGGGGCCTGGAAGCTCCGGACCGGCGGGGATCCCGCTCCCGAGGTCGACGACGCCCTCCGATGGGCCGACGCCGCCCTCGAGCACAACCCCAACTGGGCCTTCGCCCACGCGGAGAAGGCGCGTCTCCTGCGGCTCCAGCTCCGAGCCGGGCCGCCGCCCCAACACCGCCGGCAGCTGGAGGAGCTGGCCCACAGGGAGAGTATCGAGGCCGAGCGCCTCAACCCGCTGCTCCGGGAGGCTTCGCACGCTCCGGCCGGCGCGGGTCGACCCTCCACCTGATCAGCGCCGGCGACACGGCGATCGTTCACCGGCGCAGGCGGAGGAGGCCCCAGCGGAGGAGGAAGAGAACGGCCCGGGCCGGAGTGTCCTGGAGTGCCAGACCCTCCACCAGGCCCGGGCGTACGACCCACGGCGGACTCTCCAGCTCGAAGTGCGCAAGGGTTTCGGCCAGCCAGACCGGACGGCGCCCCCCGAGGAGCCATCCATCGAGCTCATCCGCACGGTGCCAGAGGCGTCCCGCACCCCACCGGTGGACCATCGCACCCCACCGGTACCGTTGGTCCTCCGGGACAAGCGTGCCCAGGGCGGCGGACTCGGCCAGCTCAAGGGGCCGCCAGGCCGCCGGCCGCCACAGGGTCGAGGCCACGATCAGGCGGTGAACGGCCCAGGAAGCCGCCGGCCCCGTGATCTCCGGAGGACAGGGCGGCTCTCCCCCGACGGTGTTTCTGAACACCGGACCTGTCGGCAGGGCGCTCCTGGCCCGGGGGTGAGGTGTCCCGTGGCCCACCGCCGCGCGGCA
>CAZXNA010000012.1:24459-40796 GCA_964641295.1 uncultured Thermoanaerobaculia bacterium | reverse complement strand
CGCCCCACATGGGACGGGCCCCTCGTGGTGTCGACCTTCTCGCCATGCGTGCAGCGTGATCCAACCTCCAACGCTGTGACGGGGCGCCCCGGCTCGTGCCGGGGCGCCTGCTCCATGGTATCTTCCGCTGGATGAAGCGTTCGATCCGTGTCGAGTTCGAAGAGCTGGCCAAGCGCTTCGACCTGCGGGTCATCTTCCGGGGCGTCTCCGGAGTGGCCGAGCCGGGCGAAGTGTTGGTCATCACGGGACCCAACGGCTCCGGGAAATCGACCCTGTTGGCCATGCTTTGCGGGTTGCTGCGCCCGACGCGTGGGTCGATCCGCTACGTGGATGGCGACGGCGGTGTGCTGTCCCGCGAGGAATGGCGCACGGTTCTCGGTGTGGTGGCGCCTTCCATGGGGCTCTACGAGGAGCTGGACGCCATGGAGAACCTCCGGTTCTTCGCCAGGGTCCGTGGATTGCGGGGCGCGGAGGAGCGCTGCCGCGCCCTTTTGGAGCACGTGGGGCTGGACCCGGGGCGCAGGACGCCGGTCGGTGGCTTCTCCACGGGGATGCACCAGCGGCTCAAGATAGCGCAGGCCCTGCTCCACGAACCTCCGGTCCTCTTTCTCGATGAGCCGGGGTCCAACCTCGATCCAGCCGGGCAGGACTGGCTGGAAGGGATGGTCCGGAAGCAGCGGGAGGGCGGCACCGCGGTCGTGCTGGCCACGAACGATGTGCGTGAGATGGAATGGGGGACGAGCCATGTGGCGCTACCTGGGTGAGACCGTCGCGGTGTTCGTCAAGGACCTCCGGACGGAGTTCCGGACGAAGGTGGCCCTCAACGCCCTGGGACTTTTTGCCGTGACGACTCTGGCGGCCGTCTCGTACACCATCGGCCCCTACCGTATTGCCGAGGCCGATCGTCCCTTCCTGCTGTCGGCGCTTCTGTGGATCGTCATCTTCTTCGCGGCCATGGCGGGGCTCGACCGCTCCTTCGTCAAGGAGGAGGACACCCACACGGCGCCGCTCCTTCGCCTCTCGGCCCATTCCCTGGTGGTGTGGGGCGGGAAGCTGGCTTTCAACCTGGTGCTGCTCGCCCTCCTGATGGCCATCCTCGTGCCGCTGTACATCGTGCTGATGGGGTTTCACGTGAGCTCTCCGGGCGCCTTCATCGCCATCCTGGTGGCGGGCGGGTATACTCTTGGTGTGACCACCACCATGGTGGCGGCGATCATCGCGCGCGCCATGACGCGGGGGGCGCTCTTTTCGGTCCTTTCCCTGCCGCTGTTGCTTCCCCTGCTGATTTTCTTGATCCAGGGGACGAGGGCAGCGGCCGAAGGCTCGCTGGAGGGGGTCGTCGAGACCCTTCGCGCGGTGATCTCTTTGGGAGGCATCATGACCGTCGTGTCCGTTATTCTGTTTCCGGTGGTCTGGCATGAGTAGCGGCGCTGCCCGCACGGTGTGGCCCTGGCTGCTCTTCGTCTGGATGGCCGGCGTCATCTGGGCGGCTTTTTTGTGGGCGCCGGCTGCCTCGGGTTTCGTGGGGCAGTCCAGCCGGATCGTCTTCTTCCACGTTCCCACGGCCTGGGTGGCCACACTGGCCTTCCTCGGCTCCTGCATCGCCTCCATCCGCTACCTGAGGACCCGGCACGCCATGGACGATGTTCGCGCCCAGGCGGCCAGCGCCCTGGGCCTGACCTTCGCCATTCTGGCGACCGTGACCGGGTCGATTTTCGCGCGGATCATGTGGGGCTCCTTCTGGAATTGGGACCCGCGAGAGACGTCCATCACCTTCCTTCTCCTGATTTACGCGGCGTACTTCGCCCTGCGGGGCGCCATCGCCGATCCCGAGCGCCGGGCCACCATGGCGGCGGTCTATTCGATCCTGGCCTTCGTCACCGTGCCCTTCCTGGTTTTCGTCGTGCCGAGGATTTACTGGTCGCTCCACCCCGACACGATCATCAACACCCAGGGGAGGCTGAAGATGGACTCCAGGATGCTCCAGGTCCTCTTGGCCTCTCTGGCGGGATTTACCGGGCTCGCTTTCTGGTTATACTCTATCGAGGTGCGCTTGGAGAAGTTGCGGCGCGCCCGGCAGCACGAGGAGCTGTTATGAGCGATCTGATGGGAATCATGCTGGTCACGCTCATCATATGGGTGGGACTTTTCGCCTACGTATACCGCCTGGATCGCAGGTCCCGGCGTTTGGAAATGGGGGATCTATGAGTGACCCGAAGAAGCAGCGTCGCCTCTGGTACGCCATCGGTGGCGCCGTCATCGTGGCCTTCCTGGCCTACGGCGCCACTTCGTTCAAATCGGAGCTGACGCCCTACGTGGACTTCCAGGAGGCCATGACCTCCGGGCACCACGTCCAGGTGGCCGGCAGTCTCGTCGAGGGCTCCATCCGCTACGACGAGTCCAACAAGACCCTGCTGTTCGCCATGGCTGACGAACACGGCCAGCAACTCCAGGTGGAGTACGACGGTGTCAAGCCAGGGAACTTCGAGGATGCGACCCAGGTGGTGGCCATCGGGGCCTATGACGATGGTGTATTCCGGGCGGATCAGCTCCTGGTCAAGTGCCCGTCCAAGTACCAGGGCATCGAGGGAAGCGGACAGCCGGAACGTTCGTAAAGTTGAACCTTGTGCCGGGGCCGGGCCCCGGCACTTTCTGCCGAGTCCCGATGCTAATCGGACTCAATATTAGTGGGAGGTCTTGATGTATACCCCAGGCGCCATTCTCGTGTGGATGGCTTTCCTCTTCGGACTGGCCTCAACAGTGTTCTATGCCATTTCACTACGGGACGCCACGTGGCGCCGGGCGGCGCGGCAGGCCTTCGGCCTGATGACCGTCGCCGTCGTCATCACCTCGGCCCTGCTGATGTACCTGCTCCTGACCCACGACTACCGGATCTTCTACGTGACGGCATACTCGGACAATATGCTGCCACTTAACTACCTGATCTCCACCTTCTGGGCGGGACAGGAGGGTAGCTTCCTGCTGTGGGTGCTCTGTGCGACCCTGCTGGGCCTTCCCCTGATCCGCTTCTCTCGGCACTACGAGACGCGGGTGATGATCATCTACAACCTGACGGTGTTGTCCCTGATCCTTCTCCTGGTCAAGCAGAACCCCTTCCGCTTCCACCAGGGCCTGACGGCCGGCATGATCCCCATGGATGGCCAGGGGCTCAACCCGCTGCTCCAGAACCCGTGGATGGTCATCCACCCGCCCATCATGTTCCTGGGCTATGCGGCGGCGGCCATTCCCTTCGCCTTCGCCCTGGCAGCCCTGTGGATGCGGAAGTACGACGAGTGGACCAAGGCGACGCTCCCCTGGGCGCTCCTTTCGCTGTTCACCCTCGGCGCCGCCATCATGCTGGGCGGTTACTGGTCCTACGAGACCCTGGGATGGGGCGGTTACTGGGGCTGGGATCCCGTGGAGAACGCCTCCTTCGTGCCGTGGCTGTTCACGGCGGCCCTGGTTCACGGGATGTTGCTGCAACGCGGGCGTCACCGCTTCCGGAAGACCAATCTGATCCTGGCCATTTCGGCGTACATGTTCGTGGTCTACGCCACCTTCCTGACTCGCTCGGGCGTCCTGGCCGACTTCTCGGTTCATTCCTTCGTCGATCTGGGGATCACGGGCTGGCTCGTCTTCAACATGATCTTCTTCTCGGTGGCCTCCATCGCGCTGCTGGCCCTTCGCTGGCGGGAGATCCCGGGCAAGACGGGCTCGGAGCCGTTCTTCTCACGGACCATCTTCTTCGTCATCGGCATCATCCTCCTGGTAGCGATCGGTCTGATGGTCATCCTCGGCACCTCCTCACCGCTGATCACCCGCCTGTGGATGGACAAGCCGGCCCAGGTGGGCCCGGACTTCTACAACCGTGTCGGCCTGCCCCTGGCCATCGCGTTGGGCCTGCTGCTGGGGATCGTTCCCTTCCTGCGGTGGGAGGGCACCATCGATGGTCTCAAGCGTCGGCTCGGCGGTGTTCTCGGGGTGACGGCGGGTCTGACCATGGTCGCCGTGGTGCTCGGCGTACACCGTCCCTCGGCCATCGTCTACACGGCTTCCGTCAGCTTCGCCACGGTCGCCAACCTCTGGTGGGCCATGGTGAAGGCCCGCAGGGGCCAATGGAAGGGCGCCGGGCCCTACATTTCCCACGCGGGGATCGCCATCATGCTGCTGGCCTTCTTGACGACGGGGTGGTTCGATCGTTCGGAGAAGGTCCGGCTGACCCAGAACCAGCCCACCAAGATCCTCGGATACACCCTGACCTTCCAGGGTGTGGAGAAGCCCAATCCACAGGCCCGGGATGCCATGGTCGTCCAGGTGACGACTCCCCGGGGCAAGAACCTCGTGCTCAAGCCCCGCATGTGGGTCAACGCCAAGACCAACCAGCTTGTGGCCAACCCGGACATCAAGAACTTCCTGACGAGCGATCTCTACCTGGCGCCCGTGGAGTACCAGCCCGGCGAGGAGGCCCCTGTCAGCGGCCGGCTGACCCTGTCCAAGGGTCAGGCCGTCACCTTCCGTGAGTGGAAGCTGACCTTCGACGGCTTCGATCTCTCCAAACAGAACGCCGTACCCGGGGCGTTGACCGTCGGGGTCGTCATCACCCTGGAGCGTCCGGGGAAGGATCCCGTCCGCCTGGAGCCCAGCATCGTGTCCACCAACGACGGCGTTCAGGCCGTTGCGGCGGACATTCCCGGGACGCCGGGCGGCCGGATCCGCCTCTCGGGCATGAACGCCTCGGCCGGTATCGTCCAGGTGGAGCTGCTGGGGCTCGGGGGAGGTGTCGCCCGGAGGGCGGTCCTCCACAGGGGAGAAACCCTCTCGTACAAGGGCTACGAGATCACCTTCAACGCTTTCGACATGGAGGGTTTCGATCCCGAGAACGGCAAGATCGACTTCGGCATCCCCTTCACCGTGCGGCACGACGGCAAGACCGTCACGCTCGAGCCGCGGGTCAAGATGGGCTCCCCAGTGGGGCCGGTGGAGATCCCCGGCGGCGGCGGCCTGACCCTGGACATCGGCAGAATAGACGCCGAGAACGGCGCCGTGGAGGTGCTCCTCTTCGATCCCAAGCTGGAGCCCCAGCCCCTCAAGCCGCCCAGTCTGGTGCTCGATGTTTCCACCAAGCCGTTGATTTCCCTGGTCTGGGTGGGCACCCTGGTCACCCTCCTCGGCATCCTGATGGCCATCTTCGTCCGCCGGCACGACGTCGCCTCCATTCCGTTGGACGACTGAGGGAAATTCGTTCGGGCGTGACGCGGAGCGGATTCCTGCACGAGTCCGGCGGCCAGAGGCCCGCATCGGCTCCCTCAGCTTTCGGCGGATCTCCGGCGGGCATGGGATGATGGGAGCCATGAACGGGGAGACGCCGAGCTCCGGGCGAAGGGTGGGGTGTATCCCTGCGGCCGTCGCCTGGGTGCTCCTCGTGGTGCTGGCGCCCTTCGCCGCCGTGGTGCGCTCCTGGCGCCGCCTGCGGCGTGGCACGTTGGCGCGGGTTCGCTGGGCCGTCGAGGCCGGCGAGCCCCTGGCCGTTGTCGACCTGACGGTGGACGTGCCCTCGGCCATGGCCAACCGGGCGCGCCGCAACCTGGTGGACGCCGTCGTCCGGGTCGCCGAGGAACTGCGGCGGCCCGATGACCTCTACAACCTGATCTGGAGGGAGGCAACGGGCAGCGAGGCGATCCTCGATGCCGTGGGGCCCAGGCCCCAGGAGCTGGCCCAGCGGCTGGATACGGCCCTTTCGCACTGGGGTTTCGACCGTCGGACCCAGCTGTGGGTGACCTTGCCGAGGGGTGTGTACCTGGGAGAGCTCGTCGATCCTCTCGTTTTCGATCCCGAGGCCGAGGGAGCCGCGGCTGAGCTGTTCGGGCGGTCTGTTCCCCGTTGGGCCATGGAGGTCTCCTTCGCCCGCGGCTCGCCGAGCACCGTGTACCGGCTGCGTCTCCACGTGCCGGGGGAAGCGGCCGGGGCCGTCGAGGACATCCTTTCGCGTCTGCGTGAACGGTTGGGAGCGCACGCTGCATGACCCGCAATGTTCATCGGATATCGTCTGCCAAGGGCGACAGGTGCGGTGCAACGCGCCCTGCAGCCGATGGATGATGATGCGGGATGGGTCGCCACCACACCTCGGGAGGGTGACCCCCCGGTCAGCTACGCCCCACGCGTCTCCAGCCAGTCCAGGTACCGGCGTGCCAGGTCCTCGGGTTCGTCGATTCCGACGACCTGGGCGAAGGCGATGACGAAGCCACGGATGTAAACGGGAGCCGGCAGCCGGCTCGGGTTGCCCTCCTCCAGGGCTTCGAGGATCGTCGTGCGGATCCGGGTTTCCCGCGCCACGGTGTCCAGGCTGATCTCACTGGCCAGCCGCCGCCGTCGGAGGAGAGCGCCGGGATCGAGATCGTGGGTCCCGCCCGGGATGGCCCCGGTGGGTTCCGTCCCTTCGGCCGGGGGTCCGGCCGGTGAAGGGTCGGTGCCCGGGAGGGCTTCATGTGGGCCGGTCTGCCGGGCGGAGGAAGGGGACACCAGGCACCTGCTCAGCCGTTCGTACGCCATGGTCAACCGGGCCAGAATGGCGTCGCGCTCCGCCTCGTCCACCAGGCCGTAGGTTGCCAGGGATTCCTCGGCCCACGTGGCCCGGGCCCGCTGGTAGGCCCGGTGGAGATCGGCCGTCGTGGCTCCGGGTTTCAGGCCGAGGAGCTCCAGATCGCGGGGGTCGGGGGTCTCAGGCATGGGAACTCCCAGTGGCGAGCAGCGTGCTCGCCAGGGTGTCGATGGCGGCCGAGAAGGGCCCACCGGGGTAGGCCTCGACGACCGGCCGGCGTTCGCGGACCGATCGGGTCACCAGCCGGTCTGCGGGAAGGGCGCCCGCCGCCATGGCGGCGACGCCGAAGTACTCCCGGACTGCGCCGGCCATCTGTTCCGGCAGATCCCGCTCCCTCGGAAGGCGAATCTGGTTGACGCCGATGGCCAGCGTGAAGCCGGCGAGGGCCCTGGCGAAGCAGTGTGCGGCCTCGGCGTCATCGGCGCCCGCCTCGGCCAGGAGGTGGCGCGGGGAGACGGGCCGGCCGTCGCGTGGCGTCTGGGCCAGCTCGCGAACCAGGCTGCGAACGGCACGTGTGGCCGGCGACCGAGCCAGCCGCCGGAAGAATGCGGCCCGGAGGAAGGCGTTGGAGTTCTCGACGGAGGTGTGCTCAGGAATGGTCACGATGAGACCGAGGTCGGCCGCGACGAAGAAATCGAGGACGTTGAACGCCGAGCCGGCCCCGAGATCCAGCAGGACGATCCGCGAAGGGAGGGTCTTGAGGTTTCTGAGGAGGCGTTCCTTCTGGGCGAAGGGCGTGTTCGCCGCTCCGGCTCCGGCTCCGGCTCCGGCGATCAGCCCGAGGTTCTCGATGCCCGTTGGCGTCACCGTATCGGCCAGGGCCGGCAGACGGCGCTGGACGAAGTCGTCCAGCTTTCTGGATGGCGTGCTGAGCCCCAACAAGGTGTGGGCGTTGGCACCGCCGAGATCCATGTCGACAAGGGTCACGGTGATGCCGCGGCGGGCCAGGCTGATGGCCAGGTTGACGGCGATGATCGACTTACCGACACCGCCCTTACCGCCGCCGATGGCCCAGATGGTTGGAGTGGGTGTGTGGTTCTTCCTGGTCATCCGATGGTCCGCGGCACCGAGCTTTCTGGCAGCCGCCGTTATTCAACGTCGCCATGGTACAGGATTCTTCGGATTCCGGTGCGCAGGCGTGCTTGCGGCAGGTTGAGCGAGCGGATCGGAAGAATGCTGCCAGGAGCGGCGCCTCCCGCCCCGTGGCAGATGGATGGCCAATGATGAGGGGCAAAGCGGTGGACCGGGAGACCGGTCTGTGGTGGAATCGAGGTGCCGACCGCTCCGGGCGGCCGGTGGAGGAGGACTGATTCCATGGACATCGGATTGGTTCGGGACAAGCGTCCCTTCGAACACCGGGTCGGGCTGACGCCAGGCGGCGTCAAGGCGCTGACATCGGCTGGACACCGGGTCTACGTGGAGAGCGGCGCCGGGATGGACGCGGGTTTCTCCGACGAGGCCTACGAGGCCGTGGAGGCGACCATCGTCTTTTCCGAGGAGGAAGTCTGCCTGCGCTCCGAGCTCGTGGTGCGGATCTCACCACCTCGGAGCGGGGAGTACGCCCTCTTCCAGCCGGGGCAGGTCATCCTCTCCTCATGGCACCTGGCGGTGGCGCCGAAGGAGCGCTTCGAGTCGCTCCTGGAACGCCGGGTGACCACGGTGGGTTTCGAGATCATCGAGGATGATACGGGCCACGCGCCGGTGCTCCAGGCCATGAGCGAGATCGCCGGCAGGATCGCCGTCATCATGGGCTCCGGGTTGCTACTCAACGAGTTCGGCGGCAAGGGGCTCCTGATCGGCGGGGCACCGGGGATTCCGCCGGCCTCCCTGGTCATCCTCGGCGCCGGCACCCTGGGGTGCTGTGCCGCCAAGGCAGCCCGGGGCCTTGGGGCCCACGTGGTGGCCCTGGACCGAAACGTCCAGGCCTTGCGGGCCCTGCAACGGAATGCCGGCACGGACGTTCCGACCATGATGGCGACGCGGACCAACATCGAGAAGGCCCTCCAGTTCGCCGACATCTTTCTCTGCTCCGTCGCCGTCCATGGCGAGCGGGCGCCGATCCTGGTGACGCGGGACATGCTCCAGCTGATGAAGCCGCGCTCGCTGCT
Source organism: uncultured Thermoanaerobaculia bacterium (assembly GCA_964641295.1). GTDB lineage: Bacteria > Acidobacteriota > Thermoanaerobaculia > Thermoanaerobaculales > Sulfomarinibacteraceae > JAADFK01. The sequence continues at coordinate 32,090 of CAZXNA010000012.1, read as the reverse complement.
GATGGACCTGTCCATAGACCAGGGCGGCTGCTGCGAGACCTCGCGGCCGACGGACTTCTCCAACCCCACCTATGAGGTGGACGGCGTCGTCCATTTCTGCGTACCCAACCTGCCCTCCCAGGCCTCGCGCGCCTCGACCCGCGCCCTGACCGCCGCCATCCTCCCCTTCGTGGAGGAGATCGCCGCCAAGGGCTTCGACCGGGCGGCCGGGGAGAATCCCGCCCTGCGGCGGGGGACCTACACCCACGACGGCCTCTGCGTCCGGAAGAGCTTGGCCGAGGCTTTCGGTGTGAGCCACACGCCCCTGGGTCGTGTGGGAGGTGGCGCATGAGGTGGCTGGAGAGCTACCGCCGCCGGGTGACGACGGCCGAGGAGGCCGTCAAGGACATTCGCTCCGGTGACCGCGTCTGGATCCATCCCGGGTGCAACACGCCGGTGAAGCTCGTGGAGGCCATGGTTGGGCGTGCCGACGAGCTGGAGAACGTCGAGGTCGTGCACATCCTGACCCTGGGTCCGGCTCCCTACGCCGAGCCCGGCATGGAGGCCCACTTCCGGCACCGGGCCCTCTTCGTGGGGGGCAACGTGCGCCAGGCGGTCAACGAGGGCCGTGCGGATTTCGTTCCCATCCACCTCCACGAGGTGCCGGCGCTCGTCAGCAGCGGCCGCCTGCCCGTCGACGTGGCGCTGATCCACATCTCACCCCCCGACGAGCATGGCTTCTGCTCCTTCGGGGTCGGCGTGGACGCCACCAAGGCCGCGGTGGAGAACGCCCGCTCGGTCATCGCACTGGTCAACCAGCGGATGCCCCGCGCCCTGGGAGACAGCTTCGTCCACGTTTCCAAGCTGACCCACGTGGTCGAGGTGGACGAGCCGGTTTTGGAGCTCCCCATGGCCACGGAGATCTCCGACGTGGCCCGGGCCATCGGCGAGAACATTGCCTCCCTGATCCCGGACGGTGCGACGTTGCAGATGGGTATCGGCGAGATCCCCGACGCCGTGCTGCTCTTCCTCGAAGACAAGAAGCACCTGGGCGTCCACACGGAGATGTTCTCCGACGGCCTCGTGGACCTTTTCGAGATGGGGGTCGTCACCAACGAGAAGAAGACCCTGCACCGGGGCAAGATCGTCGCCTCCTTCGTCATCGGTACGCGCAAGGCCTTCGATTTTGTCGACAACAACCCCTTCATGGAGTTTCACCCGAACCACTACGTCAACGATCCCTACATCGTGGCTCAGAACGACGCCATGGTGGCCATCAACTCTGCCATCTCCATCGACCTGACGGGCCAGGTTTGCGCCGATTCCATCGGGACCCGGATCTACTCGGGCTTTGGCGGGCAGCTGGACTTCATCCGCGGCGCCGCGCGCTCCAAGGGGGGCGTGCCCATCATCGCCCTGCCGTCCACCGCCCGGGACGGGAAGGTCTCGCGGATCACCGACACCCTGTTGCCGGGTTCCGGCGTCGTCACCACCCGGGCCGACGTCCACTGGGTCGTCACGGAGTACGGCATCGCCGACCTCTACGGCAAGAGCCTCCGGGAGCGCGCCCACGCCCTGATCGACATCGCCCACCCCGACTTCCGGGAGGAGCTGGCGCGCGCGGCCCGGGAGCGGAAGCTGATTTGACGGTTCAGGGCTTCCAGGCCTTCCGCGTGACAGGAACACGCTCCAGGTGCCAGATCTTCTCCACGTAGTCGCGGATGGCGCGGTCGGAGGAGAAGTAGCCCATGGCGGCGATGTTGCGGATGGATTTCTCGGCCCAGGCCTCGCGGTTGCGGAAGAGATCGGCGACCCGGGCCTGCGTGTCCACGTACTCGCGGTAGTCGGCCAGGAGGAAGTAGCGGTCGCCGTGCTCCATCAGGGAGGACCAGATCTCCCGTGAGGCCCCCTCGTCGCCGGAGGTGAAGCGGCCCTCCCGGAGGGCGTCCATGACCATGGCCAGCTCCTCGTCCTTCTGGTAGTACTGCCACGGGTCGTACTGGCCCGTGGCCCTCTGCCGCGCCACCTCCTGGGCCTCGAGGCCGAAGATGAAGATGTTCTCTTCGCCGACGGCGTCGCGGATCTCGATGTTGGCGCCGTCCAGGGTGCCGATGGTCAGGGCGCCGTTGAGGGCCAGCTTCATGTTGCCCGTTCCCGAAGCCTCCCAGCCTGCCGTGGAGATCTGCTCGGAGAGGTCGGCGGCGGGGATGATCTTCTCGGCCAGGGTCACCCGGTAGTCGGGAAGGAAGGCGACGCGCAGACGCCCACGAACATCGGGGTCGCCGTTGACCACCTCGGCGATCCCGTTGATCAGCCGGATGATCAGCTTGGCCATGTGGTAGGCCGGCGCCGCCTTGGCGCCGAAGATGAAGGTCCGGGGGACCATGTCCCGGTTCGGGTTGTCCTTGATTCGATGGTAGAGGGTGATGATGTGGAGGGCGTTGAGCAGCTGACGTTTGTACTCGTGGAGCCGCTTGATCTGCACATCGAAGAGCGACGAGGGATCGACCTTGAGATCGCAGAGCTCGAGGATGGTGGCGGCCAGGTCCACCTTGTTGGAAAGCTTGACGTCCAGGACCTCACCCTGGAACTCGGGATCGGTCGCCAGGGATGAGAGTTCCCCCAGCCGGTCCAGGTCACGGACCCAACCCTCGCCGATCCGGCGGGTGATCGCCTCGGCCAGACGCGGATTGCAGGCCAGGAGCCACCGGCGGGGAGTGATGCCGTTGGTGATGGCGACGAAGCGATCGGGCCACAGCTCGGCGAAATCGCGGACGACCCGCTTCTTGAGAAGCTCCGTGTGGAGCTTGGCCACGCCGTTGACCGTGTGGGAGCCGACGATGGCCAGGTTGGCCATGCGGAAACGCTTCTCCCCGTCCTCGTGGAGTATGGAGAGGCGTCCCAGGCGTTCGGGATCGTCGGGGTAGCGCTGGGACACCCGGTCCATGAAGCGCCGGTTGATCTCGTAGATGATCTGGACGTGCCGGGGCAGGACCTCTTCGAGGAGCCGGACGGGCCAGGTCTCGAGGGCTTCCGGCAGGAGGGTGTGGTTGGTGTAGGAGCAGACGCCTTTGACCAGTTCCCACGCCCTGGCCCAGCGCAGGTCGACGTCGTCCACGAGGAAGCGCATCAGCTCCGCCACCGCCAGGGCCGGGTGGGTGTCGTTGAGCTGGAAGGCCACCTTCTCCGGCAGGAGGTCCCATGCCTCGCCGTTGGCGGCACGGAAGCGGTTCATGGTGTCCTGGATGGATGCGGCCACGAGGAAGTACTCCTGGATCAGCCGGAGCCTCCGCCCGGACTCCACGTAGTCCGACGGGTAGAGAACCTTGGTGATGGCCTCTACCCGTTCCCGGTCGGCCACGGCCCGGAGGTAGTCTCCCTGGGAAAAGATCTGAAAGTCGAACTCCTTGGGAGCGTCGGCCGACCACAACCTGAGGATCGCCGTCGAGTCCGTGCCGGTCCCTGCCACCAGGATATCGTGGGGAACGGCGTAGAAGGAACGCCAGTCCACCCACCGGGGCCGGTACTTCCCGTGGGCGCCCTGGAGCCACTCGACACGGCCCCCGATGCGGATTGCCACCGTCAGGTCGGGCCGGGGGATCTCCCAGGCGTAGCCGCCCGCCAGCCAGGTGTCGGGGCGCTCCAACTGCCAGCCCTTCTCGATTTCCTGGCGGAACATCCCATAGTCGTAGCGCAGGCCGTAACCGATGGCGGGGTAGTCGAGGGTGGCCAGGGAGTCCAGGAAACAGGCGGCCAGGCGTCCCAGACCGCCGTTGCCGAGCCCGGGATCGGTCTCTTCCTCGATGATCAGGTCCAGGTCCAGCCCCAGGCTCTCCAGCGCCTCGCGGGCGGAGCTCTCCAGTCCCGTGGCAATCAGGTTGTTCTTGAGGAGACGGCCGAGAAGGAACTCCATGGAGAGGTAGTGCACGACCTTGGCATCGGCCCGGGCCCAGGCCTCGCGGCTGGCCACGGCGCCGTCGATCAGCGCTTCACGAACGACCAGCTCGACGGCGGCCAGGTGGTCGGCGGGGCCGGCGTCGCGCAGCTCCAGGCCGCGAATGTAGCGCAGGTAGTGGAGAAAGCGCTCGCGGAACTTCTCGGTGTTCAACGGCGCTTCCTGAAGATCACGAACCATCCTCAACCTCCTGAGCCTCAAGAGCGCCCCGGGGGCGCTCCACGGAAAGGGTAACACTCCTGCCCGGCGTCCAGGAGATTGCCACGTGGTGAGTTGACGTGAACGCCGCGTTTTCAATAATTTCGGCTCGAGAATCCGGGTTCATTCAGGCGTTGACGGGGGTTGCGTTGTCCGGGCATGGTGCCCGGGTTCGCAGGGGCCGATGGAAGAGCGGCATTGCCGCGGGATGCCGCGGGGAGGTGAAGATGGTTTTCTGGAAGAAGAAACCTGACGCCGGGCCACCGGAGCACCGGGTGGAAGCGGTCCTGACGGAAGCCGGGGAAGCCCTTGCCGGCAAGCCCAAGGAGGCCCTCAAGCTGCTCGATGGCCTCAAGGGGGACGCCTACCCCCTGGTGACCTTCGGCGGGCCGTACCACGAGCGATTCTCCCGGATCGTCGGGGAGGCCCTTGGAATGACCGGGGGCTTCCCGGGCGTCTCGGCGTTTCCGTGGGACCGGTGGGAGGACTTTCCGACAGTGGCGGACGTTCTCGCCCTCGCCGGGGAGGCTCCGGAGCCCGTGCTCTACCTGTACGAACCACCCGGGCGCCTGTCCCGGGGTCCCGCGACCGAGCTGGAGGGTCTCAAGCATCTGACGGAGGACGAGCAGCTCGCCATGGTCGTCGTCGGGGAGATGAACGTGTTCCTTCGGCGCGACCCGCTCCTCTCCCTGGCCGGCCGGGCCGATCCGTCCACTGAAGAGATCCTCGAGGAGCTGGTCGGCGCGTTCGAGAGGTCGGGTTACCGGACGCTCTCCATCGTGGGGTGATGGTCCGGAGCCTCGGCATCGCCCTGGTGGAAACGCCACACTGACAGGCGCGTCGACGGTCTTGCGACGAAAGTCGGTGAGGAATACGGGCAAGGGGGCGCCTCTGCGGCCCTCGAATTCATCGGACACAAAGACTGAATGGGCATTCAGTCTTCTGGTATACTGCGCGGCGATGAGCACACCAGGCCGCGCCCGCCGGGAGCGGCGTGACGGGAGGATCCATGCTGCATGAAGCCACGGCTGGGACGTTCCTTGGTATCTCGGGGCACATCTGGTTCATTCTGCTGACGATCGTTGGAATCGGCGGGGTCGTTTTCTCCCTGAGCCGACGGTTCCAGCTCCTGACCCTCGGAAGGCGGGTCGACCGTTTCGACCGCCTGGGCGAACGCTTCAAGCACCTGATGGTCTTCGCCATCGGCCAGAAAAAGATGTTCAAGGATCCCTATGCCGGGATCTACCACGTGTTGATCTTCTACGGATTCCTCGTGGTCAGCCTCCGCACGGTCTCCATGGTGCTCGAGGGACTCTTCCCCGGTTGGGAGCTTCCCTTCCTTCACACCGTCGTCGGCCACGCCTATCTGTTCTCCAAGGACATCTTCGAAGTGCTGGTCCTCGTCGGCCTGCTGCTGGCAGCCTATCGCCGCGGCGTCCAGAAGCCCTTCCGGATCATTCTTTCCCGCCAGGCTTGGCTGGTCCTGGGCCTCATCGGCACCCTGATGATCACGGACCTGGGATCCGAGGCCGTGCGGATCGCCGCCGGCATGTCGGCCTCCTACATGCCCGTCTCGAGCCTCCTGAGCAAGCTCTTCGCCGGCGCTTCGACGGCCGGCCTGCAAACCTGGTATACGGGATTCTGGTGGGTCCACCTCATCATCCTCTACGCCTTTGCCAACGAACTGCCGTACGGGAAGCATTTCCACGTCTACACGGCCTTTTTCAACGTTTTCTTTGCCAACCTGGATGCTCCGGGCAAGCTGCCCACCATGGATCTGGAGAACATCGACGAGGATACCCGCTTCGGCATCGCCTCGGTCACGGACCTGACCTGGAAGCAGATGCTGGACCTCTACACCTGCACCGAGTGCGGGCGCTGCCGCGAGTTCTGCCCGACGACCCTGACCCACAAGCCGCTCCAGCCGGTCCTCTTCACCAAGATGGTTCGAAACGAGCTGTACAAGGAGCAGGGGGAACTTCTCGGTTCTCCAGGGGATGGGAAGAAGTCGGAGGTGGAGCTGGTTCCGACGATCGTCGATCCCGACGTGGTCTGGGCCTGCACGACCTGCCGGTGGTGCGAGGAGGCGTGCCCGCTGGACATCAGCTACGTGGACAAGATCGTCGAGATGCGTCAGAACCTCGTGCTGGACAAGGCCGAGTTCCCCGAGGAAGCGCAGATCGCCTTCCGGGGCATGGAGGTCAACGGCAACCCATGGCAGCTGGCTCCCGAGACCCGCGCCGACTGGGCCGAGGGTCTCGATGTCCCCCTGGCCGCCGAGAGCGGTGGGGACTTCGAGTATCTGTTCTGGGTCGGTTGCGCCGGAAGCTACGACGACGCCGGCAAGAAGGTCTCCCAGGCCATGGTCAAGATCCTCAAGGCCGCAGGCGTCAAGTTCGCCATCCTGGGGCCCGAGGAGATGTGCACGGGCGACTCGGCCCGCCGTCTGGGGAACGAGTACCTCTTCCAGGTTCTGGCCCAGCAGAACGTGGAGACCATGAAGAGCTACGGCGTCAAGAAGATCGTCACCAACTGTCCCCACTGCTTCAACACCCTGGCCCACGAATACCCGGATTTCGGGGCGGACTTCGAGGTCGTCCACGGCACCCAGCTGGTGGCCGAGCTGGTCCGCAGCGGCCGGATCAAGCTGACGAAGGCCGTCGAGGCCGACCTGGCCTACCACGATCCCTGCTACCTGGGCCGGACCAACCGGGAGTTCGAGGCCCCGCGTTTCCTGCTCAACGCCATCCCCGGCGTCACCTTCCGCGAAGCCGAGCTCTCCCACGAAAAGTCCATGTGCTGCGGAGCCGGCGGCGGCCGCATGTGGCTGGAGGAGAAGCTCGGGGAGCGGATCAACCAGGTGCGCTACAGCCAGCTCAAGGAGACGGGGACAAACGAGATGTGCGTCGCCTGCCCCTTCTGTAACGTCATGCTGGCCAACGCCCAGCAGGAGCTCGGTGACGAGGAGGCCCGGACCCACGACGTCATCGAGCTGGTTGCAGAGGCCGTGGAGGCATGATATAAGGTCGACCGTTCTTCGTTCCCAAAGGTGCGACGAAGTCCTGAAGGGACGGAGGAAGGAGGAGGGTCCCCCGTGAATGCGGGGGTCTTTTTTGGGTCCGGGCCTGCCGGGCGGGACCTGCTGCGGAGCCCGATACGCCCGCCATCCCTGTGCTTCTCGGTCTTCGGTGCCTGCGACGTAGCTGAGCTACGCCTCGGCACCTCATTCCTGCGAATCCCAGCGCTGACGGGCGTCTCGGGCTCCTCGCGACGATCCCGCCCGGCAGGCCCGGACCTGGGAAGAAACTGGGAAGAGGGAAAAGTGAGAGGGCTGACGGGAGGGGAGAGGGCTACGCCTTCCTCCGGACGCCGGCGGAAACGGCACAACCGGCACCGCCTCGCGCGCCTCGCAACGGCGCCCGGCCGCAAGCCGGGCCTTGCAGCCCTGCCGGGCGGGACCTGCTGCGGAGCCCGATACGCCCGCCATCCCTGTGCTTCT